>CAYGIB010000081.1:0-7918 GCA_964349735.1 uncultured Oscillospiraceae bacterium
TATCTCCCCGCAGTATGCGGCTACCTCATCCAGAAGGAAATCAGCGTGATGGGCAAGGCTCTGTCCGATCCCGCACGTCCGTTCATTGCTATCCTGGGCGGAGCCAAGGTTTCCGACAAGATCGGCGTCATCGAGAATCTTTTAGACAAAGCGGATACCATCATCATCGCGGGAGCGATGGCGTATACCTTTGATTATGCAAAGGGCTATAGCGTTGGCGCTTCCCTTTGTGAGCCGGATAAGGCGGATCTCGCCAAGGAGCTGCTCGCCAAGGCCGAGGCCAAGGGTGTGAGCATTCTTCTCCCGAAGGATAACGTTGTGGGCGATTCTTTCTCTTCTGATGCGCAGTCGAAGGTGGTCTGCTGCGATCACATTCCCGACGGATGGATGGGTATGGACATCGGACCGGAGACGATTGAAATATTCTCGAAGGAAATCGCCAAGGCCAAGACGATTATCTGGAACGGCCCGGCCGGCGTTTTCGAGTTTGACAAATTTGCGGAAGGCACCCGCGCGATTGCCAAGGCAGTCGCGGAATCCGGTGCGGTTTCCATTATCGGCGGCGGAGACTCCGCGGCGGCGGTCGAGAAGCTCGGCTATGCCGACCAGGTCACGCACATATCGACAGGCGGCGGCGCATCCCTGGAGTTCATCGAAGGCAAGGTCCTTCCCGGTATTGATTGCCTCCTCGACAAGGTTCCCTGCCGTACGTTTGCTGCCGGTAACTGGAAGATGAACAACGGGATTCCCGCGGATGCCTTGAAGCTGATTGAAGCACTCAAACCGCTGGTTAAAGACGCGACGTCGAATATTGCGGTTGCGGTTCCGTTTACGGCGATTGCCGCCGCGCTCGAAGCCACTGCGTACACGAACGTTAAGGTTGCCGCTCAGGACTGTTATATCACCGAAAAGGGCGCCTTTACCGGAGAGATTTCTCCGGCATGGCTGGCGAGAATGGGTGTCACCTATGTGATTATCGGACACTCGGAGCGCAGGGAATATTTCAGCGAGACCGACGAGACCGTCAACCAGAAGATCAAGGCGGCACTTGCCTGGGGCCTGCGGCCGATCGTTTGCTGCGGTGAATCTCTTGCGCAGCGCGAAGCCGGAGAGACCTTCGATTGGGTAAAGGGACAAATCAAGGCCGGGTTTGCCGGCATCCCCGAGAGCAAGCTCTGCCAGATCACCATCGCGTACGAGCCGATCTGGGCCATCGGAACCGGCAAGGTCGCGACCGACGAGCAGGCCGAGGAGGTTTGCGCATTTATTCGCGAGACGTTTGGATCGCTGTATTCCAAGGAAGCGGCCGCAAATCTGACGATTCAGTACGGCGGCTCGATGAATGCCGGGAATGCCGCAGGGCTTTTCGCGCAGAAGAACATCAACGGCGGATTGGTCGGAGGCGCTTCATTGAAGGCGGATGATTTTTCCAAAATCTGTCTGGCCTAATTTCTTTATGGTATGATGAATTGCAGGGGGAGGGTGTGGATATGCCGTCCCCCTGTATTCATATCGCCTACGGATGGAAAGGATTGTGAAAGGATATGTTAACGGAAAGGTTCTGGGATTTCTTCTATGACTATGGACTGTTTTTGTTAATCGGAACCGTGCTCTTGTCTCTTGCCGCGAGTATATGGACCAGAGTATCATTCAGCAAGTACAGCAAGGTGATGTCCGAGCGCGGAATCACCGGCAAGGATGCGGCCGAGTACATCTTGCGTTCCGCACGCCTGTCGGGAGACGGCAATTTCGGAAGCGGGGTCACGGTTGAGCCGGTTGCCGGAAAGCTGACCGATCATTATTCGCCGAAAGAAAAGGTTCTTCGCCTTTCCGAGACGGTATACGGCAGCACCTCGGTTGCGGCAATCGGAGTCGCGGCGCACGAGTGCGGACATGCCATTCAGGATGCACAAAGCTTTTTGCCGAACAAAGTCCGCGGCTGGCTGGTCCCGATCGCGAGCATCGGATCGGGCTTCGGTCCGTATATGGCGATTTTCGGTCTGGCATTTTCATCCTACATCGGTCAGGCCGGCATAATGATTGCCAATATCGGAATTATCTTATTCGCCTTTGCGGTGCTTTTCTATCTGGTTACCCTTCCGGTAGAATTAAATGCCAGCAAGCGGGCGCTTAAAGTACTTGCAGAGACAAACATTCTTACGGATCAAGAGCTTGTAGGCGCAAAAAGAGTACTGAGAGCGGCAGCGATGACCTATGTGGCCGCCGCCGCATCGGCAATCATAACACTGCTCCGGTTATTGGCCATCCGAAGAAGGAATTAGAGGGTTGGCAATATATTGAAGGCACTTTTCGAAAAGCGAATAATCGGGACAGGTCTGCATCCGAACGCCAGAATATATTCGTGCTGATTTTAAACGAGTCCGCACCCTCACTCCGATATATCTCCGGGATGAAGTGCTGTTTGTTGATCGACGGGCGCAGATAGCCTGTCTCCTCCTGGCGGGGTGGAAGCTCCAATGGCTCGGGGGTCAGATCCTTATAAGGAATCATACTCAAGAGGTGCGCGATGCAGTTGAGCCGCGCATGGAACGTCAACATATAGGTTGCACGGAATCAGACGGTTTCCCAAAAGCGGAGCGGAAAAAGTCTCTCATTGATTAACAATTTCTCGAAAGCGCGCGCGATTCACTGTTACAAAATAAGTATTGCTGATTTCAACAACCAAGTTTCCATCAATAAGGAAAAAATCTGCCCTTGCGAGATCACCGGAGCGATTCGACTGATACTCAGAAATATAAAACCCCGAGAAATAACGTTCATTACCATACATATCTTCGAAAGTGCTGTTCTTTTCGTTTACAAGATGGTATATATGATCGGACAACTTCTGTGCTTCCTCTGAATCAAGTTCCAAGTGCAATGAACCCGTTAAAAATGTATCCAGATCATCGATACCTTCGATTCGGACCACAATTCTGTCCTCACAATAACCGAAGCGAGTGATCTTCGACCCGGACAGCAAATCAATTCCGAATTCTTTTTGTAATAGCGTGGAGTCGCTTGGACGAATAATTTCAACAATCTGCAATTGCGAGGCCTGAACATACATGTACAACCGAACTGTAAAAAAAATACCTATGAAAATGAATATGCATAGAAGTGCTATTATAAATTTGCGGGTAATGATCGGTTTTGTCATTGCTTGTCTCCTCGTATTTAGGAAAATTCCAAATTCAGAGGCATTTCGCCGTGAATATAGTATGCCCTGGCCAAACCTGCGCTGTGAAGATTGAACATATCACCATTTGAGAGATTCGGTAGTATGGATTTCGTATCTCCTTCAGTATAATCATAAACATCCGCGATAAAATATGTGCCGGTTATCGTGTACGTATCCCCGTCTCTGGACGCAACTACTGAAAATGCTCCATTAGCATCTCCAAGAGTAAGAAACCAATCCATGCTGGACGAATTGTATGGCATGGAATTTTTATGAGCCAAAAATGCGCCAGTACTTACGATGCAAATTGAATCCCCATTCTTTAAAACCGATCTGATATGATCTTGAAGATAAGATAAGTATGCTCGGTATTGGTCACTCGCACATTTCGCACTAAAGAGAAGTTCTAAAACAGATATTTCATAATCTGTTCCCGTTCCGTCCAAATAGTGGTCCAAAGCAGAATTTGCATTTGGACACAAAACACAGATTAAATTCATTAGAATATCAACCCGGATAAATGTATTAGCAACCGATTCATCATAAATTAACTCCGGGTTTTGACCCCATGTCGCGTCATTTTCATCTCGTTGAACCATTAACGTGATAAAATCAGGAGCATTTTCAGCGGAGTTGAACCCTGTTTCTGAATAGCGAAACTTATCCAGATGCGCCGCACTTGTTCGCGGATTTTCATCAACATCATCCGTATATCCATCCCCATCGGAGTCTGCTTTCTCCGGATTAGACTTTATGGAAATCACCGGGATAATCACCGGATTCAAAGAATACCTGAAAAATGGAGTCCCAAAGCCCGAAAGACCGGTCTTCATACCCATATAGTCCTTTAGCGTTGCAGGAACATAAGTACCATCGAAATTCCAATACCCGAGATTTGGATCAATTCGAATTTCCTGCCAGTTCGGAATACCGTCGTTATCCCAATCCGCATCCGCCAAATTGCGTAGCTCCGCTGCTCGATTACAAGGCTTTAATGATAGTCCATACAGTACGGAAACCGGAGTTTCCCATTCACATACCAATCCGGCATTGACCGTCGAATGGAAAGCTGTACCGCCCAAATATTCATACGTGTCATTCCATGTGCCCAGTTGACTGTTAAGCCAGCTGTTTCGGTACATGTGCACGCAGTTTTCAATGTCATAATTCGGTTCGCCTACATCCCAGTTTGAGTATTCAAAGTCTTCTCCGGTAATCCATCTGAATTCCGTAGCGTCTCGATATGCACCAATCCAGTACAAATTCATTTTTCCGTATTCGAGCATGTAATTGATGAATGTCTGCTCTTGTCCGCTGGTTATCGTAACCAAATGTCCGCCCATATATTCACAATATGCTTTGGCATCCGGCCAGGACATATCCCCCTTATCAATTACGGCATAACGGTGTCCGTTGAATCGTTCGCACTGAAATTGATTTCCTGAAAATAGATTGTTACTGCGAATCAACTGAAACAGTCCCATCTCTCGATTTAATGAAAGAAGCGAAAAATCGGGAGCGCCGTTTATCATTGAACGGGTCAGCGTTACATCGGTAGTACCATCCGCAACAACGTCCATCGGAAGAACACCAATACTGTCCAGCCATTTTTCCATGTCCATGAGACAATACGTACCAACCAGAGTCGTGATGGCATATACGAGTTGATTCTCCTCGTCATATAACGTTTCTACGGGAAGAAGCATGTTAATGTCTTCAAAATACCGGAACACGCAGTATCGCTTAATGCCTTCGAATTCCGGATTGACCGATGCATATGCACTTCCGGTATTGGGAATAAATTCATCCCGCACTTCAAACTTCAACTTGACTTCATCGATGAGATAACTGACTTCATATGTTAGTTCCGCTACAGCACCCAGCATTGCGTCATTCTGAATGGCGGCAGCATAACTGCTCTCCGATATCGATAAATATTTCGGTACGTTACCCGATGCGGTAATATCTACGGACATGGTGTATGGCGCGTCTTCGGTATTGATATCGGAAAAAACACCGGAATCCGACGATACGATATGTGTTTGTGTGTATGCATTGTCCGCGACTCCGAAAGTTGCAGCATTAAGCGGATCCAGCCCTAAGTCAATCTCATCGCCGTCGAGAAGACCGTCCCCGTCGGTATCCTCCAGAAGTGGATCCGTTCCGTAGACATTGACTTCATCTCCGTCGAGTAGGCCGTCATTATCTGTATCCTCATTCCAGAATTCCGTGCCAAGCTCCTGTTCTTGTCGCAGGGTAAGACCGTCCCCGTCAAAATCCTCATCCAAATCCGATGTCAGCGGATCCATTCCACAGATGATTTCCGTCATGTCATCGATTCCGTCACCATCGGTATCGACAAGAAGCGGGTCGGTACCAATTTCGATTTCATAATAATCCGGAATCCCATCCCCGTCCGTGTCCGTTACAAGATCCGGATCAGGCTCGGTGTTTGTATTATCGATGAGCGGATCTGTCCCGTAAATCAGAAGTTCCTCGTAATCCTTTACGCCGTCAGCGTCATAGTCCCCCGTGAGACTCACGCCGACCGACACCTGAGATACGAGAAAGTTTGACGGCACATCCGCCTTTACTCCGCCCGTCCCTTGGATGCTGATTTTGATGTTTTTACCGCTATTAATGTTCTGTCCGTATCCCGGATTTTCGAGAAAATACTGCACTCCTTCACCTTGAGTGAAGACTGCATTGGATGCGGTGGTGATTGTTCTTGAAAAACCCATGGAAAAAGACCAGTCTTCAATGGTTTGCGATGACTTATTCCCGAGAGTGATCTCACCGCTAAATCCGGTACCCCAGTCTTTTTTGAGTTTATATGTGGCTTCAAAATCGTCCGAAGGCACGATGCGTTCGGCGGTATTAATAAAATAGAATTCCGGAGTCAATGCCTCTCCGTTCTGCTGCGCCGTAAATCCGAAGCTGACAGAACCGCCCACCGGAATATCCTGATTCCATCCGGCATTTTTCACGGTATACAACCCGTCTGCCTGTTCGAAAATCACGCCATCCCATATTTTTGTAATACTGTGTGGAAATTCAAACGAGAGCGCCCAGTTTTCAATCTGCTTATCTCCGATATTGGTCAGCGTAAGCGTACCGTTGAAATACCCTTCCCACTCACTGTCGATTTGTATTGCAATGGATACTGTGTTCCCGGTCATCAAAGCCGGAACAAGTGAGCTTTGCTCCTCGACAGTCGCAACGACCGGAGCAATCGGCGTAAGCAGCAAAACAAGTACGAGAAGTATAGATAAAAACTTTGGAATAGCATTTGATTTCATGTCCGGCTCCCTGATCACTCCGTTTGTATCAGTGATTTCTTTGCACGGTAACAATTAACGACATAAAATGAAACATTTGACAGCAGAATAGCATTTTTTTCGGAGGGGCGTCAAGATTGTTTTATTTATTGGAAAAATATCGTTATGAACTGATTTCAAGAGAGCAAATCCTGATACATGCAGATCGGGGTGATCCTCCTCAATCGGCATTCACTCGTGTCCCTTGTCTGATATTACCATGTCGACCTCAACATGGATTGACTCGTTTTTGTTGAGTATGAAAGAATAGAAACACGCAAGCTTAAGTCATCTCTGTCTATGGGTTTTGTAATTTGTTACAATTTAGATTGTTATTCCACATATACCGAGACGCCTGAGAAGTCGGACATCTTATTTTATGCACTTTTCGAAAAGCGAATAATCGGGACAGGTCTGCATCCGAACGCCAGAATATATTCGTGCTGATTTTAAACGAGTCCGCACCCTCACTCCGATATATCTCCGGGATGAAGTGCTGTTTGTTGATCGACGGGCGCAGATAGCCTGTCTCCTCCTGGCGGGGTGGAAGCTCCAATGGCTCGGGGGTCAGATCCTTATAAGGAATCATACTCAAGAGGTGCGCGATGCAGTTTAAGCGGGCATGCTTTTTGATATCGGCGTTGACTACGTACCACGGGGAATCTTTCGTATCGGTATACTCGAACATCTCGTCCTTGGCACGCGAATAGTCGCTCCAGCGCTTCCTGGACTCCAAGTCCATCGGGCTCAATTTCCAGCGCTTCGTAGGATCCTCGATCCGGTCCGCGAAGCGCTTTTCCTGCTCCGCATCCGAAACCGAGAACCAGTACTTGATGAGAATAATGCCGGAGCGAATCAGCATATTTTCGAATTCGGGACAAGACCGGAAGAACTCTCGGTACTCCTCCTCGGTACAGAAGCCCATCACGCGTTCGACACCCGCCCGGTTGTACCAGCTTCTGTCGAAAAGCACGATCTCCCCGGCGGACGGCAGCCGCGCGACGTATCTTTGGAAATACCACTGTGATTCTTCCTTCGGCGTCGGTGCCGCGAGCGCCTCGACCCGGCAAATTCTCGGATTCATTGCCTCGGTAATCCGTTTGATTGCACTGCCCTTCCCGGCGGCATCCCGTCCCTCGAATAGCACGACGATCTTCATTCTCTTGGCCTTGACCCACTCTTGAAGCTTCACCAGCTCTACCTGCAAGCGTTCGAGCTCCTTGTAATAGGACTTTTCGGTGATACGGAACGTCGGGCGCCCATGGAAGTCAAAGGGCTCGTATTGAACATCGCCGACCTTCGCCTTTTTATCTTCTTTGGGTGCGTCCGATTGTTTCCTTAGTTGCGAGTCGGACTTTATGTTCGGGGTTGAAGAATCAATATTATTAAACATCGAGGGGACCTCCTTGCGGCCTATGTT
>CAYGIB010000082.1:0-7735 GCA_964349735.1 uncultured Oscillospiraceae bacterium
GAAAGTAGCACGCACGTGGACTTTATGGTCGGCACCGGGGATCTATCGATCATTGGTACGACACACGATGGCAAGCAGGTGGCGGTTTTCGAGAACGGGAATTTCGCTTTCTGATCGATTTCAGATAACGAATTCCTACTTGCAAAGCTTATTCCTGCTATCCCGGTTCAGAGACTGCCGCCAGTTCTCGGTATAGGTCTTGGTGTTGCGTAGCAGTTCGTCGCAGAATGCGGCGACATCCTCGCCGGTGATTTCCAGTACACGCTTTCCGTTTGCCGCGCCTTCCTCGAAAAGATCAAGCAGGTCTTCATAGATGGATATCATGTCCATTCCCGAGCCGGCCGAAAAACTCCACATATATTTCTGAATTCTGTGATACACGAAGCCGTATTCCTCCGGCAGTGCCTTTGCGCGTGCTTCCATTTTCCTCCACGCCCTTTTGTCGCCGATGATTTTTTTGATGATTCCGCTCATTTCTGTTCCTCCTTTAATTCGCTGATCTTTGATGCGATAAATTCCCATCGCGTCCAGAATCGTCGCAGTTCCTCGCGCCCCTTATCGTTCAGGGCGAAAAACTTTCTCGGCGGGCCCATGTAAGATGACTTTCTCTCTATGTCGACGAGATGGTTCTTTTCGAGGCGCACCAGGATGGTGTATACCGTCCCGTCCACCACGTCCGTAAATCCGAGGGCGTTCAGGCGCCGCGTTATATCGTACCCGTAGGTCTTGCCTCTGCTGATGATTTCAAGCACGCAACCTTCCAGTACCCCTTTAAGCATTTCCGTTAAGTTATCCAGTCTGATCACCCCCGCTATTATGTGTGGCTGCTATGCAGTATTACTGACTACTGGTATATAGTATCACGGAGTAGTGTGCGGTGTCAAGGAGGAGGGTGTTGCTCTTTGTCGACATACCGGAAACTCGCGCGACGGAGGAGCGTGAGATAAAGAGTCGCGTCTGAAACATTGAGCGACGCCACTCTCTTTTTAAACCACCTGACGGCGCTTTTTCGAAAATTCCTGCTTTTAGAGAGTAAATTCGCGACCTTCGTCCAAGCATTCTCTCTGACGTTTCTGTAGAATAGAGTTATTCGGAAACGCCAACACTTAATGCCCGGAGGGAACCAGCGTGGAAAAGAAATCGATCGGCCGCTTTTTGGCGGCACTGCGAAAAGCAAACGGAATGACTCAGAAGACACTTGCCGAGAAATTAAATGTGTCCGACAAATCGGTGAGCCGTTGGGAGCGGGACGAGTGCGCACCCGACCTGAGCTTGATTCCCGTGATTGCCGAGATATATGGCGTGACATCCGACGAGATCCTCCGGGGCGAGCGCGTGCACCACGACTCGCCGGACGAGGAAGCAATCAGCGAGAAATCGGAGAAACAAATCGATCGCCTCATTCGATTTACCGTGACACAATTTCAAATCCGAAGCCTGATTGCCGTCGGAATCTCGCTCACCGGTCTTCTCGCCGCGATGATCTGCAACTTCGCGTTTTTTCGATCTCAGCTCGGATTTTTGATCAGCTGCGTTTTCTACTTGGCGGCAATTGTCGCCGAATCTGTTTTTCTAATCCATTCATTCTCGAAAATCAGCAGCAGAGAGTTCGAGGCCGAAGTCGTAAATGTCGCCAAAAGGCGCCTGGTTCGGGGCTTCGGATTCACTGTGTCGGCGACGATTGGTCTTTTTGCGTTCTCCCTGCCTCTGGCGATTATGGGCGGTGCACATTGGGGAATTCAGTTCGGTGAATGGTTGATGACCGGATTCCTGCTTGGTCTTTTGACTGTCTTAATGTGCCTATCCGCCTCATGCTTTGTGTCCTCTTTTCTTGTTAAGAAAGGAATATACTCGCTTTCTGAAAGAGAAATGGATTCGAGACCCATGCTCATCCGGCTGAAACGCAATGTGATCGTAACGGTCGTGGCAGCTCTTGTCGGTGCTTCTTTGGTTTTTTATTTTTCGTCATACGGCAGAGTGTTTATCAACGTTACTCAAAGTTTCAACAGTGAGGATGAATTTTTATGGTTTGTGGCAGAAAACCCCGAGAAGACCGCCGATTGGGAAATGCCGAATTCGTGGAGAGGGGCGTCATATGGCTATCGTTACGTCATGGTCGACACATACACCCTTAACATCATCCTCATTTCCTACTATATTCTGAGTTCCTTCATAATCGCTGTCGGATTCAACGTTTATTACGTGAAGCGCAAAGCGATCCTTACCGACTCCGTTAGCGTATAACCCGTCGATGAAATACGGTGAATTCCCCGGAAAGCAGATGCTTTCTTCACCCGCTCACCTGCCTTGCATGCGGTTTCTGTAATCTTCGCAGTACGGATTTGGGGTATAATGAACCGGTGTGAATATGCCAAATCAAGAGCCGCCGTAATGATTGAACGCGCGAAAAGCGAACCGCCTATGTTCGCGACACGCGGGTGACCGCCGGTGCGAGATTCTCGGATCTGGGCGACTTGTCCCAGCCGCAATATTGGATCGAACGGGTGGAAACAGCCATGAAACAAGCGACCCGGATATAACCGGCATACCGACGAATTCGTTTTGCTTCCAGATTTTTATATATGAAAAGCGAGAAACAAAAATGAGGTGCCCCATGAAGAAAGTCTTTTCGCTCATTTTCGCGACATTGATCGCCTCCCTGATTTTATCGTCCTGCAGCGCTAAGCTGTTTGTCATCCGCCCGACCCTCATTGATCGAATCACCATTGAGGATCTCTCCTCCGGTGAATCGGTCGAACTTCTTCGAAACGACGTCGACGAGGTCGATTGGCTGATGGACGACCTCGTCCTCCAGATGGCTGAGTTTTACCGGCGCGACGGGAAGTGCTCCGACGGGGACACGCACATCTACAAGGCGGTGTTCTATTACGGCGAACGGTTGGAGTTGTCCGTGATCATCAATGAAGATGGATCGGTGTGTAAAAACGAAGGGCATTATGTCCTGACCGATACGGAAGATAAAAAGATCAAGGATTTCCTTGTAAACTGGGCGCATGCGTTTGAATTGGGGCGCCCGGACTGAAAGATAAGCCCTTCAATAATGATCCGATGGAATGCGTATTTCCCGAAAAAATCATGCAACCTGAAATACGGCTTTTCGGCGCGCCCGCTTCTCACTGTCATAATGGAGAAAATTTCGAAGTCAATGGATTTTGAAGCTCCGGAATCCCTGATTCGTGATAGAATGTTACCGCCGGAATGAAATGGGTTGCTATTATAAATGGATATATAGACATGAAACGAGTTGGCAACAAGAATAATTTCACAGAAAGGAAGACGATATGATTTATTCAACAGAAGTCGAACACATGTGCCACGTAACAAAGGGCGCTTACCACGGACCCGCTCCGATTCCCCAAGAGGGCAAATGGGATCAGGTCAAGGAAATTAAGGATATAAACGGTCTGACTCACGGGGTCGGTTGGTGCGCTCCGCAGCAGGGCGCATGCAAACTCACGCTGAACATCAAGGACGGCATTATCGAAGAAGCGCTGGTCGAGACTCTGGGATGCACCGGAATGACCCATTCGGCCGCGATGGCCGCTGAAATTCTTCCCGGAAAGACCATCCTCGAAGCCTTGAATACAGACCTGGTCTGTGATGCAATCAACGTGGCGATGAGGGAATTATTCCTTCAGATCGTCTACGGCCGCAGCCAGACCGCCTTTTCCGAGGGCGGCTTGCCGATCGGAGCCGGTTTGGAGGATCTGGGTAAGGGGTTGAGAAGCCAGATCGGAACAACCTACGGCACCAAGGCGAAGGGTTCCCGTTATCTGGAACTGACCGAAGGATATATCAGCCGGCTGGCCCTGAACGATCAAGATGAAATCATCGGATACGAATTCGTCAGTCTTGGCAAAATGATGGCGTCCATTAAGAAGGGCGAGGATGCCAATGTAGCGCTGAAGAACGCAACGGGCACGTACGGATGTTTTACGGATGCGGTCAAGTATATTGATCCGCGACATGAGTAGGGGGTATCAGCATGATTACATTTGAAAGTTATGAGCGTCGTATTGATAAAATTAACCAGGCTCTTCTTGAAAACGGTATTTCATCACTCGAAGAAGCCAAGCAGATGTGCGATGACGCGGGCGTCGATCCTCAGAAAATCGTGAAATCCATCCAGCCGATCGCTTTTGAAAACACGGGCTGGGCATATATTGCCGGCTCCGCGATTGCGATCAAAAAGGGCATCACCACAGCTGCGGAAGCGGCGGAGGCCATCGGAATCGGACTGCAGAGCTTCTGTATTCCCGGAAGTGTCGCGGAAGACCGCAAAGTCGGACTCGGACACGGAAATCTCGCGGCGATGCTTCTTCGGAACGAGACAAAGTGCTTTGCATTTCTGGCGGGCCATGAAAGCTTTGCGGCCGCCGAAGGTGCAATCGGAATCGTGAAGAACGCCAACAAGGCGCGGACCGAGCCGCTGCGTGTTATCTTGAACGGCCTGGGTAAGGATGCGGCTCAGATCATTTCCCGCATCAACGGCTTTACGTATGTCCAGACTCAGTTTGATTACGCAAAGGGAACCGTCTCCGTAGTTCGGGAGATTCCTTATTCCAAGGGTGAGCGCGCGCAAGTGCGCTGCTTCGGTGCGGACGATGTGCGCGAAGGCGTTGCGATTCTGCACATGGAAGGCGTCGATGTATCGATCACCGGAAACTCGACCAATCCGACCCGTTTTCAGCACCCCGTTGCGGGCACATACAAGAAGGAATGCATCGAGCAAGGCAAGAAATATTTCTCGGTTGCGTCCGGCGGCGGAACCGGTCGTACACTTCATCCCGACAATATGGGCGCCGGACCTGCCTCATACGGCATGACCGACACCATGGGCCGTATGCATTCGGACGCGCAGTTTGCCGGTTCCAGCTCGGTCCCGGCTCATGTTGAGATGATGGGATTTCTTGGAATGGGCAACAATCCGATGGTCGGCGCTACCGTCGCCGTCGCGGTTGCGATTGCACAAGCCGTGGTAAAGGTTTAACCGTAATCGGTCATCCGTAATGATGCATCGGGTACCCGCCCCCTCTTAAGCGATTCGACCTCTGATCCGACTATACGGATCGGTCCCGGAAAACAAAGGAGATAAGGCGGCCCCGATGTATTTTATATCAGCAGGAGGTGCCCTTGATAACGACCGTGTATTTTGTACGGCACGCGGAGCCGAATTTCGATAACCCGGATATTGAATACCGGGAACTGACGCCAAAAGGCCTTCGGGACAGAACGCTGGTCACAGACTATCTGGCCGATAAGGAAATTCATCGGGTCTACTCGAGTCCGTATAAACGCTCGCTCGATACGGTCCAGGATTTCGCGGACCGGTTCGGGCATGAAGTGACGCTTGTTGATGATTTTCGGGAGCGAAAAGTCAGCAGCAGCCCGGCCCGGAATCTGTTGGTATTCTATCGGGATCAGTGGAGCGATTTTTCCTACCGGCTCTTGGGCGGAGAATGTCTTGATGAGGTGCAGAGCCGTAATATCCGGGCGCTGAAAATCCTACTCGCCGGGCATCCGGGCGAGAACATGGTCGTCGGCAGCCACGGCACCGCGCTTTGTACGATCGTGAATTTTTTCGATCCGTCCTTCGGATATGAGCGCTTCGAAGAGATTCGCGAACTCATGCCCTGGGTGGTGAAGATGACGTTTGACGGCGACGCGTTTCTGGCGTTCGAATCGATCGACGTTTTTCGAAAATGATTATTCAGCTTTGAGGATCATCGCAGGAATGCCGCCGGATCGGGCGGCATTTTTATGTGTGAATATAGTTTCTTTGATCCATGATCATGCGAGCCCGGTTATGTGAATACTTAAATATTTGTATCTCGGTTGCGAAACGATCCCTGTGCATTTTGATTGCGAATTCAGATTATTTTGTTGCGCGGGAATTAATCCTGTAGTATCCTATAATTGTAATGTTTTCAATTTTACTATGGCTATAATCGTTGTCTTGTTTATTTAACAAAAGAACAGACACATGAAGAAACTCTGTGCGGCAATCGTGTCATTGCGACAGCAAGATCCAAGTATTTTCGAGCAATGACCGAAGCGCTGCAACTTCCTTTCCATTGGCCGCGGTCACTCGACTGCATTTATGATTTCTACCCACCCGACAAAGAACGTATTCTCAGAATCGGGGAAAGAACGTTTCCCCTTTTGAATTTCGTACAAGGAGGACTGCACCGTGGAAGAGAAAAAATGTCCGGTTACCGGTCATACCCAAAATTCTAAACCGATTGGCGGCACTTCGAATAAAGACTGGTGGCCGAACCAGCTGAACCTGAAGATTCTTCATCAGAATTCAAGCCTGAGCAATCCGATGGGCGATGACTTCAACTATGCGGAGGCATTTAAGACGCTGGACCTTACGGAAATCAAGCGCGATATTTTCACCCTCATGAAAGACTCCCAGGATTGGTGGCCCGCAGATTACGGACACTATGGACCGTTTTTCATCCGTATGGCGTGGCACAGTGCGGGAACCTATCGAATGGGAGACGGTCGTGGCGGCGCCAGCGACGGAACACAGAGATTTCCGCCGCTCAACAGCTGGCCGGATAATGTGAACCTCGACAAAGCGCGCCGTTTACTCCTGCCGATCAAGAAGAAATACGGCAGGAAGATTTCCTGGGCGGATCTCATGATTTTGGCAGGAAACTGTGCTCTGGAGTCGATGGGAGTGAAGACGTTTGGATTTGCCGGCGGACGAGAGGATGTCTGGGAGCCGCAAGAGGACGTATACTGGGGCGCCGAAAGCGAGTGGCTCGGAGATGCCCGCTACTCCGGAGATCGGGATCTCGAGAACCCGCTGGCCGCCGTGCAGATGGGCCTGATTTACGTGAATCCGGAGGGCCCGAACGGTCAGCCGAGCGCGCTGGCTTCCGGCCGTGATGTCCGGGAAACCTTCGAACGTATGGCAATGAATGACGAAGAGACGGTTGCGCTCATTGCCGGAGGGCATTCCTTCGGAAAATGCCACGGCGCCGCTCCGGCCACGCATGTCGGCCGCGAGCCCGAAGGTGCCGGGATTGAAGAACAAGGCCTGGGCTGGATGAGTGATTTCGGAAGCGGCAAAGGCGGCGATACGATCAGCAGCGGTATCGAGGGTGCCTGGAAGGCACACCCGACCCAATTTGATATGGGCTACCTGAACACGCTTTTCGATTTCGACTGGGATCTGGTCAAAAGTCCAGCCGGAGCCTTTCAGTGGATTCCGACGGATCCGGCTGCCGCAACAATAGTGGAGGATGCGCACGATCCCAATAAGCGGCATGCGCCGATGATGACCACCGCGGACCTCTCCCTTCGCATGGATCCGATTTACAATCCGATTGCCAAGCACTTCCGTGACCATCCCGAGGAATTCGAGGATGCCTTCGCGCGTGCCTGGTTCAAGCTGACTCATCGGGATATGGGTCCGAAGTCCCGTTACCTCGGTCCGGAGGTTCCGGCAGAAGAGCTGATCTGGCAGGACCCGGTTCCGGTCGCCGACTACGGACAAATCGATGAACAGGATATCTCGACGCTAAAGAATAAAATCCTCGCATCCGAGCTGTCGGTTTCCCAACTGGTCACCACCGCCTGGGCTTCGGCGTCCACTTTTCGCGGCTCCGACAAACGCGGCGGGGCGAACGGGGCGCGCATTCGTCTTGAACCTCAGCGAAGCTGGGAAGTCAACGAGCCGGATCGACTAAGCGCCGTGCTTACT
>CAYGIB010000083.1:0-7552 GCA_964349735.1 uncultured Oscillospiraceae bacterium
GTCCTTAGTTCATGGGAGACATTCGCGACATAGTCCCGGCGCGTCTGTTCCAGGCGCTCCGACTCGGTGATGTCCCGGAAAAAACCGGTCGCTCCTGCGATTTGGCCTTGGTTATCGAAGGTCGGCACAATGGTGGAAAGATAGGCGTTGTCTTTATCTTCGATGGTTCTTTCGACAGTCACGCCATCGGTAATGCACTTGGTAAAATCATCCCAGACCTCCTCGAACGGAATGGTCTGAAGGCGCTCGGTAAAAAGATTTTTGGCGCTTGCATTTTCGAAAAGCGTCAAGATTGCCGGATTTGAATAGACGGTTCGAAGGTCGGTATCGACCGAAACGATTCCCTCGGAAATGACGTCAAAGATCTCCTTGAGTCGGTTTCGTTCCATCGTCAGTTCCGTAATCGATCGGGAGAGTCGTTCAGCCAGTTCATTGAAGGACTGAGCCAATTCGCCGACTTCACCCCGGACGTTTGCGTCCGCGCGAACGGAGAAGTCTCCCTGGCCGATTGCTCGGGCGACCTCGTTGACCTTTCGGAGGGGGCGAACGAGGCGCATGGTTCCGAAATACACGGGCATCAGCATTCCGAGGGATACCACGAAGGTTGACAGGGCCAGGATCTCGACGAAATCCAGAAGCATCCCGGAGGAATCACGCGTCGGCGTCCCGATAATGGCATAGCCACTCAGCTCGTTGCGTACAATGATCGGCGCCTGAACGACGATAATCTGGTCAAACAAACCTTTGTGCGGAATAACGTCATAGTAATAGGCGGCAGGCTTGCTGGTCAAAACCTCTGCGGTCGAATAGTTCTTGAGAGGAACGATGATCTCGGTGTCCTGTTCGCTGATCTCCATCGTCTGCTGCAGCAATTGCCCGTTTCCGTCGTATATAAGTATATATGACCCAAGAAGCCGAACATCCGAAATGAGCTCATAGGCCGAACCGTAACCACCGGACATTTCCTGCGGATGCCGTGTAAAATATTCGGACAGAATATTTACGCGAGTGATCGATTCTTCAATTGCCCTTTGCTTGACGGAGTTGACGGATGCGAGAAAAAAAAGACCGGTGGAGAAAAGACCCGTCAGCAAGAGCGATATGAACACCATCATCAGAATGCGACGGAGAAAGACGCTTCGAAACATTAAGAGGAGACCTCAAACTTGTAGCCGACGCCGTAAACGGTCACGAGAGACCAGGGGGCTTCCTCGTACGCGACCTTCTGTCGTATTCTCTTAATATGGGTGTCTACGGTTCTCGTATCCCCGAAATAGTCATAGCCCCATACGAGAGATAGAATCTGTTCGCGATCCATCACCTGACCGGCATGGGATGCCAGAAGGTGTAGGATTTCCACTTCCTTGGGGGTGCAGGGCACCAATTCTCCCTTCACCTTGACCTGATAATTGTCGATGTTGATTTCCAATCCTTCGAAACGAAGGACGGGCACATTTTCCTGCGGCTCGTTGATTCTTCTTAAAACCGCTTTGATTCGCGCAATGACTTCGCGGGGGGAAAAGGGCTTCACAATATAATCGTCCGCACCGAGCTCCAGCCCGAGAACCCGGTCAATTTCCTCGCCCTTGGCCGTGAGAATGATAATCGGCGTCGACAGCGTCTTGCGAATCTCTCGACAGACCTCGATACCGGGTTTCTCGGGCATCATTAAATCAAGAATAATCAAATCAGGCCGGTCCGAGGCGACATGCGCCAGAGCTTCCTTGCCGTCAAAAGCACTGGAATAGGAAAAATGCTCGTTCTCCAGATACAAGCCGAGCGACTCATGAACGACCGGATCGTCGTCGCAGATCAAGATGTGCGGATTTGTTGACATGATAAAATACCTCAGTTTGAGCAATACAAAATTCTGTATTTCATTATATACGATTAGTGGCGAAAAATCATAATCACCGGGAAAATGCGGACATGAATGGACGAATCGTCTCAAATGACCTGATTATGGATGCTTTTCGAGGCGGACGAGCGATAAAAGGATCACCTAAGTATACCGCAATAACCGGATTATGCCGCAAAAATGAAACGGTATCTTGTTTCTTTCTCGTTCCGACATGATAATAGGTTCGAGTATATGTTAGGAGGAATTCTTTTTGGGCAGCAGCAAAAAGCCAATCGGCGAGGCGTTTCAAAGAACGCTCAAAGCCGGAAGGAAATTATTCACGACCGAGAAGCGACTTGCCGGTATCCTTGCCGGCGAAGGTGTGCTGTTTACGCTCATCATCACTTTGTGCAACAACAACAACCAACTCTATGCCTCCCGCCTCGGTGCCACTTCGTACCAGCTCGGACTGATTTCGTCTCTGCCCCCGCTCGTCGGTATGCTTTGCCTGATTCCATTCGCCATTATCACGGACCGGATGAAGAACAAAAGAAGCATGGTGATTGCCGCGGCACTATTATTGGGCGCCATATATTTTGCGGTCGGAGGGGTGCCGTTTGTCCCCGGAAACTCGGTCGTCATCCTGATCGTGTTTTTGGTTGCGATCAATTTTCCGATGTCGCTGTACGGATCATCCTGGCAATCGTTTTTTTCGGATATCACGCTCCCTGAGGATCGAAATGTAATTTATGCGCACCGTACCCGGATGAACACCGCCGTGGGTATCGTGTTTCCGCTGATTATCGGGTTGATTCTGACCGCCGCATCCGGAGGGGAAAAAATAGTTGTTCATCAGATTTATTATTTTCTCGCACTTCCCCTTTCGATCGGACAGGCCTTTCTGCTTCGAAAAATACCGATTGACCCGAAGCCCAAAGCAGATCGGTTTCGAATCAGGGAATTGATTCAGACTGCATCCTCGACCTTCCGTTCCCGTCCGTTTCTCGGGTTTCTGGGTGTTGCTCTGCTGGCATACATCGGATGGCAAATGGACTGGTCAATCTATTTTCTGGCACAATTCCGATATTTGATGCTCAGCGAGGCACAGATGAGTCTGGTTGCCGTTTTGTCCTCGGTGACGCAGTTTCTGATGATGGGGCTATGGCTTCGAGTCTCCTCCCGAAAAGGCGTACGTTTTGTCTTCATCATCGGAATCGGAGGATTTGCCTTCTGTTCGTTGATTATGCTTTTCTCGCTCTTATTGCCGCTGTCGTTCGGAGTACCCTTCTACTATGTCTTTCACTGCATCGGAGCGTCTGCCTTCAGCGCATTTCAACTGTCGCTGTTCCTGTGCCTTCTCGAGGTGATTCCGAACGTCAACAAAACTTTGTCCATCGCCATTTACAGCACAGTAATCCTTGTTTCGAACGCAATTATGCCGCTCACCGGAGTTCATATCTACAACCTTCTCGGCGAAGACAAGAACGCGATGATTATTACCATCGGAATCGTCGCCGTTATCCGTATTGTCGCGACCGGTGCTGCCGCTTTTCGATGGCACAGGAAAAAAGGCGAGAAAATCGCGTTTGACAACAGATAAAATAATTGATCATTGCGAAAAAGAGTGAAATTCTTCAATGACTGATGTAAAATCCTCATGCAAAAAACGCTTCACATTGAAGGAGAATTAATCATGCGGATATCGAAGAAAACAACAACAACATTCCTAATGACTCTGACTCTCTGCGCGGCACTGCTGATTTCATCATGCGGTATCTTCGACGGAAAAAACGACGGTAAAGAAATTGAAGCCGTCGTTTTGGATTTTCTCGATTCGATTGCAGACGGTACCTATGCAGAGGACGACTATAAATCTAAGCACTCCAGCGATAAATCATTCTCAAAGATCAAATTTGAGGAAGAGGATGCGGAGCAACTGATGACGCTCGGCTTCGAGAAAATCAAGTATGAAATTATTTCGTCCGAGGGAGACAGGAAGGACGAAGAGGGAACCTGTGAAATCACGTTAACAGCCATAGACCTCGAAAAGATTCTCAAGGAGTATGAGGACGGGTACGAATACGAGACGCTTAAAGATGCCATTAAGGCCAAGAAGGCGCCGACAGATGAATTTGAGATCGTT
Source organism: uncultured Oscillospiraceae bacterium (assembly GCA_964349735.1). Lineage (GTDB taxonomy): Bacteria > Bacillota > Clostridia > Saccharofermentanales > Saccharofermentanaceae > JAAYCT01. The sequence continues at coordinate 3,984 of CAYGIB010000083.1, forward strand.
TTGGAGCTGGAATATGACGGAGAAGAATGGGTGATTTCAGACCTCTCCGGGTTGTCTGACATTCTCGGGAAGCCATATGCCGAGCTTTCCTTTAAAGTACCGGTTCCCGACCCGCAAGAAGTTGCGGAGCAACTCCTGGAAGCCGTACGCAACGCCGATTTTTCCGCTGTGGAAAGCCTGACGGGCGGTCTCTATTCGGAATCGGATTTTCTGCAGGAGGAATGGGTGACGGCTAAGGATCTTTTCGATTGTATTTTCGGCTCGATGAGCTGGGAAATCGGAGAGGTACCGGATAATTCCGGGACCGAATGTTCCGTGCCGGTACAAATCTTTTATGAGGATTATTACTCGGCAGGCATCGCTGTTTACAATGACACCGCCGTGTTGATTGAGACCGTTAAGCCTTTTGTACTTTCCATAGCACTGAACGATGATGACGTTGCGACATTCGGGAAATATATGGACAGCATGACGGGTGCCATCATCCGAGTAATCGGTACGTTGGGGCAAAAGACAAGCGTCGACGAAACCGTCGAGATGATTTTTAACGAAACATCCCGGACCTGGATGGTCACTTATGTTCCGGAAACGCTTCTGGCATGTTCGGAATTTGCATACTATATTGACCCTTTGAATTGCCCTCTCTTTGAGATTGATACCGAGCGCGTGGATGAAATCTTTTTCACTGCGGCCGATGAGCTCTTGGCAGACGGTTCGATTACGCAAAAGCAGTACGATGACATGGTACACTTTTCCGGGACGGGGGATAACGGGGAGTACACGAAGGAATCGGTTGAGGCAGCGATTGATGAACAGGGCTGGGTTGACTACGACACGAGCACTTTTGTCTCTTCGTACGGACCGAATACCACGGATATCGGATACATGATTTTATTTAATCAATCCATGCCGGGGCTGACACTTTGTACCGAATACTTCATGACCAACGGAACGGTCAGCGTATACGCCGACGAATTTACAATGGCGGCGGATGAAGATTATGCAGATACCGGAATTACGTTGGCCTCTTTTTTCCCGAAGGACACGTATCGTGTCGTCATTTCTTTGCCGGACGGAACCGTATTAGTGGATGAGTCCGTCTATGTAACGGATTAAACCGCATGAAACTTCGGGTCAGATTCGTAAACGTTTTATGAAATCAAGATGACGGAAGAATAATCCATGTTATTTTTCGGTTCAAAGGTGTAGAATCAGGATATCGGGATATATGTTTGTCTATTAGGAGGTGTGTTATGAAGAGGTCTTTTGAGAGGAAAACCCCTTTGCTGGCGGTAATAATCCTTATTTTCGCCATTCTTTTATCTTCCTGCGGATTGTTTAATGTCGGCGGGGACAAGAACGACGACGCAGAGGATATCGAATCGGTCGTTTCCGATTTTCTGGATGTGATAGCCGACGGAACATATGCGGAGGACGATTACAAATCCTCTCTTACAAGCGACAAGAGCTTTTCTAAGCTCAAATTCGAGGAAGATGACGCCGAGGAGCTCATGGCTCTGGCATTCGAGAAAATCGAGTATGAGGTTGGCAAGGCGAAAGGGGATCAGGACGACGGAGAAGGAACCTGTGAAGTGACCGTTACGGCCATCGATCTCAAGGAGATTCTTGACGATTTGGGCGATGAGTACGATGCTGAAGATTTGGAAGATGCCATCAAGGACAAAAAGGCGCCGACCGAAGAGCACGACATTACTTTTGAGATGGAATATGACGGCGATGAGTGGCTGATTTCTGATCTGGCGGATTTGGCCGATGCCATCGGAAAGCCCTTCTCCAAACTGAAGTTTAAGGCTCCGGAACCCACCGTGACGGAGACGGTGCCGACCACAACACAAGCAACGACAGAGACGACTGCGCCGCAGGGTTACACAGCTCAGGAAATTATCGCTGCGATATACAGTCAGGGTTGGTGCGATCCTACATTTGAGAACTATGTTACCTCGTACGGACCCGGCGACACTCAGATTACTTTCGTGTTATATTTTTCGGATTACTTTCCGGGATTTACGCTGTATTACGAATTGCTCGATAGCAACGGAACCAACTCATACTATTTTGACGGGTATACGTTTGAGGGAAATGAGGACTATTTCTATGTTTACGATTCCTATGAGGGTTCGATACCGGCAGACACCTACCGTTGCGTGATTTATCATCCGGACGGAACGGTGATTGCGGATTCGTCGATTACCGTTACCGAATAATCGAAAAAGGGCAAAGACAGATAAGACCGCCCTCCTTGCGGGGGCGGTTTTTTTGCTATAATGAGTCACAAAGAGTGTGCGGGAGAAAATATGTTTATATCGGACCGTTTCAGTGATTATGAGCTGATGTACGCAGGCGACGGAGAGAAATTCGAGCGTTGGGGCGAAGTGTTCCTTCAGAGACCGGATCCTCAGGCGATTTGGCCGAAGGGGGAAGAAAACTCCGGAAATTCGTGGCCGAAGCCCCACGCCCTGTACCATCGATCCGACAGCGGAGGCGGTTTCTGGTCGACTTTGACCCCTTATCCTCACAAATGGAAGATTTCATATCCCGCCGTCGGGGGGCCGTTGACTTTTATTATTGAACCGACCGGTTTCAAGCATACCGGGCTTTTTCCGGAGCAGGGCGCTAATTGGGACTTTTTCGGAGAAATCATCCGGAATGCCGCTCAAGAGGGAAGGCAAACAAGAATTTTGAACCTCTTTGCGTATACAGGCGGAGCGACGCTGGCCGCGGCTGCGGCCGGGGCTTCGGAGGTGGTGCATGTCGACGCGTCCAAGGGGATGATTTCACGGGCGAAAGAGAATATGATTGCTTCACAGTTGAACGGGTCGTTCATCCGATATATCGCGGAGGACTGTAGTCGCTTCGTCGAGCGGGAAATTCGCCGCAAGAGGCAGTATGACGGAATCATCATGGATCCGCCCGCCTACGGAAGGGGGCCGTCCGGAGAGCTGTGGAAGCTCGAGGACGCCTTGTATCCATTGGTTGACCGTTGTTGTTCGCTTCTTTCCGACCGACCGCTCTTTTTCGTTCTGAATCTGTACGCATCCTCGCTGTCCACTCTGGTCGTGGAAAATATTCTGAGACTCACAATTCAGCGTCGTTTCGGCGGCGAGGTGTCATCCGGAGAATTGGGCCTTCGCGCGTCCCGTATGAATATCGTTCTTCCGTGCGGTTCGACGGCTCGATGGGTTCCTTCAAGTTAGCATACGGGCAATTCCGGAATTTTTTAATTTTAGGTTTAACTACCGGGGAGACAGATCGTGGAAAACGGCAAGACGGTTCCGGAGATCCTTTTCGAAGATAATCATCTGCTGGTTGCCGTTAAGCCGGCCGGAATTCTGTCTCAGGCGGATCATACCGGTGCGCCGGATATGCTTTCTCTTCTGAAAGCGGATTTAAAAGAGCGCTACAATAAGCCCGGCGATGTTTTCCTCGGTCTTTTGCACCGGTTGGACCGTCCGGTTCGGGGCGTGATGGTCTTCGCCAGAACCAGCAAGTGCGCATCGCGAATCAGCGCTCAAATCCGGGACCGGTCAGTCGAAAAGAAATACCGGGCC
>CAYGIB010000084.1:0-7536 GCA_964349735.1 uncultured Oscillospiraceae bacterium
GTATACCGAGCTTTCGGATGTAGATGAAGATGACACCGAAGCGATAAAAAAGCTTTCCGTGAAGGTCGAAATACAGATGAATCGGGAAACACAAGTGGTCTATCCAACAGGAGAGAAGGAGGAAAGCGGATCCTCCGTCCCGTTCTTCTTTAAGTTTATGGGGTACTCACTGATGGCGATCAGTATCCTTGGAGTCGGGTTTATTATGAAACTGTTTACCGACCGCGACTTTAAGAACCGGTTGCGGTGCTCACCCGAGAAGACATCGAGCGTTAACATGCAATTGGTCCTCGGTAACCTGTGTTTTGCATTCACGGTATGGGCCGTCCTTGTTCTGGTTAGCCTGTCATTCAGTTTTTCCGACGGCTTCAAACCCTGGACGTGGATTCTGGTCGCAAACTCCTTTGTTTTCATGGTTACGACGCTGTGCATGAGTGTGGTTTTGGGGTTGATGGTAAAAGGCGAAAACGCACGCAGCGCCATCGCCAATGTGGTCGCGCTCGGTGCCAGTTTCTTAAGCGGAATATTTGTACCCCAGGAGTTTTTAAGCGAAACAGTTCGCAAAATCGCGAGTTTCATCCCGGCGTTCTGGTATGTTAAAGCAGTGGAAGAAGCCAAGAATCTTAGTTCCTATGGATGGAGCGATTTAGAGCCGATTGTTATATATATGTTGATTCAGCTCGGGTTTGGCGTCGCATTCATCTGTATCGCGATGGCTGTTTCCAGAGAGAGAAGCAGGCGGACGGTCTGATTGAGAAATATCAAATTAAAGGGCGCTTCGCGAGAAGCGTCCTTTTTGATACTCGGATAAATGCGCTTGCGATTACAGGCTTTTTTCCGCAATTCCTGCCAGAAGACTTCTTTCCACCTGGCGCAGCGTCACATGGCCGGTCACGGCATGGTGATTCATGCGCTCGATGACATATACGAGACCGTTGGACTTAGAGTCCACCAATACGTTGTCAATCTGGTTGTCGGACGGGTCGCCCAGGAAGATAAACTTGGAGCGCTCGCCGGCGCGGGTCAGCATGAGCTTGGCGAGATGCGGGGTAATTTCCTGCGCTTCATCGACGATGACAATCGCATCGGAAATGGTGCGGCCGCGCATGTAGGTGAAGGTCTTGATCTCGAAAATTCCTCTTTTTCGAAAATCCTCGATAAACTGCTCAATCTGCGAGCCCTCTTCGCCCTTCTTATTGCGTTTCCCGCCATAGCTTTCCTTGTCGATGGTCATCAGGTTGTCGATGGCGTCGTAGAAACTGCCCATCCAAGGGCGGAGTTTATCCTCCTCGGTACCCGGCAGGTAGCCGATATCGTTTCCTACGGGAACGGTCGGGCGGACAAATACGATTTTCCGGTACTCGCGCTGCTCCAGGACCTTCTCGAGTGCGACGGCAGTCGCCAGGATGGTTTTGCCGCTTCCTGCGCCGCCGGTTATGGTTACAAAAGGAATCGCAGGATCCATCAGCAGTTCAAAGGCCATCTTCTGCTCAAGGTTTTTGGGAGTAAGACCCCATGCTGTGTAATTCGTGTATTTGAGCGGCACGAGGTGCGTGCCGTCGTATTTGGCAAGCGCGATATGCTTATCGTTGTCGCGGGAGGTAATCATCGCGAATTGATTGGGCAGCATCTCAATGGACTTCGGAGGCTTTGCTCCGCCGTCGAAGATTTTCGCGATGGACTTGTCCGACATATTGAGTTGGCAGTAGCCGGTGTAGAGTTCGTCCGTCTTGATCTTGTCCGTCTCGTAGTCCTGAGAGGGTATGTCGCAAACCTCGGCCTTAATCCGGAGACACACGTCCTTGGAAACCAGATAAGTCTCCATTCCCTGCGATTGTTCCTTGATTTTCATCGCGCACGCAAGGATATCGTTATCGTTTTTCTGCGCCTCCAGAAGCGGCATCGTGCGTAAAGAGCCTTGCCCGTTCACTCTGCCGGAAACATTCCGGACCGGAGAGTCGGGGAAAGCGACGTGCAGAATCACTTCGTTCGACAGTTCGATTCCTTCGCTGACGCATTGCCGCCCTCTGCCGTCAATTCGCCGGTGCAGGGTCCGAACCGCTTCCCGTGCCTGGTAGCCGACGAGGCCCTCCTTGGATTTCAGGTGATCCAGCTCCTCCAGAACGGTAATCGGAATATAGACGTGATTGCCCCTGAAATTCAAAAAACACCCCGGGTCATGCAGGAGCACATTCGTATCCAGAACGTAATTTTTCTGTCTGCTGTCCGGTATGGGACGAACCTCGGAAGGTTCTGCTTCTCTCGAATCCGATTGAAAAAGGGAGTGGGGCGTTGTCCTTATGCTCATCGGCTTTCCTCCGTTTTGATGAAAAAATCGTCTCCGTCAAGCGACGGAAACGACACGTATTAAGGCACCCGGCCAAACGACCTTTCCGATATCGAATTTCTTGTCAAGAGTGTCTCTATACAAAACGAGAACACCTCCGTATGCGCCTCACGCTTAATCAAATTCAGCGTGTGATGTCACTATCAGAATACCCTATTTAGAGAAAATCAACAATCGCCCGATGGATTCGACGAGAAAAAAGTACTATCATTGTATTTGTTGATTGATGTAACGAATACTGTCGGAGGATTATCATGAGATCACTTGTCAACCGCTCAATGTCAGAGAGCCGACTCACTCTCTTGCGCCAAAATCTCGCATCCGCTTCCGTCGAATATGACACCGTTCTAATTATCGGAAGGGTAAACCAGTACTACTATACCGGTACCATGCAGGATGGAATCCTTGTGCTGAGAAAGGGCGGGGAGATTTTCTTTTTTGTTCGGAAGAGCTATGAGAGAGCCTGCATGGAGTCTCCTTTTGAACCGATTATCAAGATGAACACGTATCGTGACATGCTCGATTATTTGCCCGAGAACCTTGGAAGTGTATATATCGAGACTGAGTCGGTCCCGGTAGCGATGCTTGAGCGCATTCGTAAGCATTTTCATATGGAGCGGATTCTGCCTCTGGATCGATTGATTGCGATTCAGCGAGCGGTGAAGACTCCGGAGGAGATAGAGCTGATTCGGGAGTCGGCAACACGCCACGCCGATATCATGGAAAACACGGTGCCGGCGCTCCTTCGCGAGGGTATGAGCGAGACTGATTTTGGAGCCGAGCTGTATGCGGAAATGATTAAGAAAGGGCACCACGGCGTATCCCGTTTTTCGATGTTTCAGATGGAAATTATCATCGGTCAATTCGGGTTTGGAGAGTCTTCTCTTTATCCGACGAATTTTGACGGACCGGGTGGAATGAAGGGAATGTCCCCGGTCGTTCCGATTCTCGGCAACCGGGAGCGTTTGCTTCAAAAAGGAGACCTCATCTTTGTCGACGTAGGATTCGGATATATGGGATACCATAGTGATAAGACCCAGGTGTATTCGTTCGGCGCGGAGCCCGATGAGCTTTCTATAAAGACCCATCGCGCATGTATTCAAGTGCTGGACCGGGTTGTATCCGGCATCCGATCCGGAGCGGACCCTTCTGTTATTTATCGAGAAGCAACCACGGATCTTCCGGAAGAACTTAACACGAACTTCATGGGATACGGAGGAGAGCAGGTTAAATTCCTCGGCCACGGAGTCGGCTTGTTTATCGATGAACTGCCGATTATTTCCGGCGGCTATAAGGAACACCTGCGCGAAAATATGGTGATTGCAGTAGAACCCAAATGCGGAGTCGAGGGGATCGGGACGGTCGGCGTAGAGGAGACCTACATCGTAGGTGCAAACGGCGCCGAGTGCATCACCGGAGGTCCCAAGGACATCGTAAGGGTTTGAACGTAAGCGGCTTGAGAATGATTACTACGGTTTGGGCATAATGGGAAGAAATTCCGGTATGCTGTAGAAATAACCCTGCTGCTGATCAATACCGAGTTTATCGCAAATATCGGCAGACGCCTTGTTCTCGACGCCTTCGGCGACAGTTATGATCCCGAAATTCTTACAGAAGGTAACAATGCTTAGAACCAACCCAAATCCCTTGGGTGTGTTGGCGCGAAGAATTAAAGAACGGTCGATTTTGATGACGTTAATCGGGAAATCCGATATATAACCGTACGAGGAAAATCCGGTTCCGAAGTCGTCGATGACAATGATGAAACCGTGCCTGCTTAGAAAATCCAAATGAGAGTGAATGTTTGATACCGACAGGAGGACCCGTTCGGTGATTTCGATATGTATTCTCGACGGGCTGACGCCCAAATCTTTGGCTTTTCGAACGAGAGAGAGAATCGAGCGTTCGTTAAAGTCGGACGAGGCGAAGTTTACGCTGATATACATTCCCTTGTATTCGGGATTTCTGGACAAATGAAGCGCCCGTTCGAACATGAAATCGGTGAGGTCGTGAATCAGTTCGGTTTTTTCGAGAACCGGGACGAATACGTCCGGAGTAATCTGTGTGTCATCGTCCCGGATCCATCGCGCCAAAAGCTCAAGACCTACGGTTCGTCCGGTCTCTGAATCGTGAATTGTTTGATATGCGGAACGAATATTTCCCTTATCCAGTGCCTCGCGAAAACCGTTCGCGATACTGACACTGCTTTTGAAAAGGACCTCCATGTCGTTTGTATAGCGAACCATCCTCAGGTTATCCCGTACCGCGCTTCGCATTGCGACCAGTGACCTGCGCACACCGTCCAGGGGAGCTTGTTCGGCGGAAAGCGTTGCAATTCCGATCCGAAACTCGACATACACCGGGACATCCATCACGGATATTGTACGCTCATTCAAGGTGTTGATTGCCGATATGATACTTTCGGTGTTCGGCTCGTCGTCTTCGTGTGTCAACTTTACTGCGTAGTCCATGCCGTAATACCGATAAAGCTCTGCTTGGGGGAATTGTCGAATGACCTCCGACAAATTTTCGGAAAACACGCCCACAATTCTCTGAAAAAAATCATATCCGAAGAAGCCGAGGTATTCCTGATACTCGGTAACCGAGAGGCTGATAATCGAAACCGGGTGCTCCGAGAGTGCCGTCTCACTTCGAAGCGCTTCGTAATTCTTCAATCCCGTATCGGTGTCGTGTGTTATCAAAAAGGAAATCTTCTGCTCCCGCTTGTGGGCGGCATCCGAGAAAACGCCGATAATGAAGGCAATCGAAATATACATCACAACTCGAATGATCCAGTTGATCGGGGACTGAGCGGTACCGAGCAAAACGTCGAGCGGCATCAGCGGTCCGACCAGAAACCCGCTGATTGCAGCGTGAATCAACCCCCGCTTGAATCCATATACGGATGAGAAAAGAGCAATGGGAATATACATCAGGTTGGTGTATACGTTCTGAGTACCGCCGGTAAAATATACGACCAGAGCGATTGCGGCCGAAAGAGCAAAGCCACCGATCAGCGGATACAACCGTTTGCGGAAAGAATTAAGCTTCTGAAATTCCATTTTTTCCTCCGGCAACCCCACACGACCGAATCAATAAAATTCAACCAGAAACATCAGACTAAGAACACCTCTATTTTACAACAAAAAACTTTGTTCTAGAGACTTTTCACTCAAAAACGTTTATCTACGCACGCATTCATGATGTATAATAGGCGAAAAGGTCGTTTGCGCTTCAGCTTATTGCATATGCGGCCGTAGGGGGAGACTATGGACATAAAAAAATCAATCAATGCGGCGAATATTCTTTCCGCATCCCGTTTTATTCTTCTGCCGGTTCCGATTATTTTCGTTCTTCTCGACATGAGGCTTGCATTTTTGATTGCTTACATCATTTTGGGTTCGACGGATTATTTTGACGGAGTCGTCGCGCGCAGGTTTCGGATGGTTTCCGAGCTTGGCAAGAAGCTCGACTCTTTTTCGGATTTATTTTTCTATCTGGCTTCGGCATGGTTCCTGTATGCCCTTCATCCCGAAGTCATCACATCCATGCCCAATCTGGTCCTGATTATCATTTTTCTCTCGATGCTCGTGATTTCATTCGTGATTTCGGGAATCATTTGTAAGAAACCTGTACTCATGCACACCTTCATACTGAAGCTGAATGCCGTGATTCTGTATTTTGCGGTTATTTTCGCCGAATTCTTCGATGTAACTTACATTATTACCGGGCTTGCGATTCTGTATCTGATCGGCATGACCGAAGAAATGATCATCTTCATCAAATACGGTGACGTCGATCCGGATTCCAAGTCAATCTTTCATATTATGCGGGACCGGAAGCAGACGGAAGATGCATGACCTCGATTGACACGCCGGTCAATCATTCAGAACCCGACAATACGAATGACCGGTAGTCCTTCAATCGCCGGGTCGCAAATTATAGAAAAATGATCAAGAACCGCATCGAGAGCATGGAACTATGCCGACCGCAGCTCATGGTGTCAGCTTGCCGACAACCTCGGCTCTTTGCAGGACAGCCTTGCTGTGCGGCGCTTCGAGGATGTCTTCGCTGAGATCCTCGCCGGCCACGTGCAGATCCATATGCAGTCCGTTCAGCCAGCGAGAGAGAGCCGAAACATCATAAACTAAGCCGTCGACGGCCACATAAGCAGGGCGGCCTTCTTTTCCGTCAAACTCAGCTAACTCCTCCAGAGTGAAAACACGTTCTTCTGCCGTCGTTGCAGCTGTTTCGCCCGGCTGAGGTTTCGATCCGGACAGAGCCGGCAGACCCAGCATGAAAATATGTATGCCAATAGCCACCACCAGCAGAATTGCCAGAAAGCGATGGAAATAGAACCAGGCACCCTTTTTCTTTTTACGAACATAATGACCAAATCCACCGAATAGTGCCATCACAAGGAGCAAGGACGCAGCAATCAGACCACTCAGTGAAACCCAGCGAACAATTGACTGCACAATGAGGTGGGCAATCAGTAACAGTAAGGTCAGTAGAGCGAGGAACCGGTGGTTGCCGGTCAGGAATCGGGTCAGGCCGGCGGCCAGCTGACGGCGGCCATCGGTCTGTGGCAGACGAGAAGCTGCCCGGTTGATTTTTTTGATCGGGTAGTTCAGTAAAGTGATAAACAGGCTGATAATAACCAGCCACCCCAAGATACTGCCGGTAAGATTCACAAAACTACCTCCTTTACGGTGTCATCAATAATGATAAAAAAGCTGTTGTCTGTGGATAGATTCACACTCTTCACAGATTATGCCATCATTGTATCATGAGTCTTATAAAGCATGCTGCCTTCGCAGGGTTCGAATCCCTCCTTTTCAGATCCAAGCAAAAAAAAGGGCACCCCATGAAGGGATGCCCATTTTTGGCGGAAGAGGAGGGATTCGCCGCTCGCTTCGCCTTTGCTCGCTCTGCTCGCTCTTGTTCGCTTTCGCTCGCAATGCTTCACGCGCTACCCCGTCGTCGCTGTCGCTCCTCCGCAGCCGCCGACAGGACACCCACCGGGTGTCCTCCATTTCGGCGACTGCCTTCGCAGGGTTCGAATCCCTCTTCATGTCACATCAAGACAAAAAACAAACACCCCGTGAAGGGGTGATTTGTTTTTCGTTTGGCGGAAGAGGAGGGATTCGAACCCTCGTGCCCTTGCGGACAACCGCATTTCGAGTGCG
>CAYGIB010000085.1:0-7425 GCA_964349735.1 uncultured Oscillospiraceae bacterium
GTATAAGCCGCTCCTCCTGTATATCACACAACGGGAGCAATATACCGAAAAAATCAATGAAATGAAAGCTAAGCTTGATGCTTCGCTTCCCAAAATTTGTGCTTACTTTGGATGGAGGGGGTTTAATAATGTTGCCGACGAGTTGAAAAGATACGACAAAAACGTTGAAAAACATTACCGTCAATTCATAGAATCACAGAATGCCTGGACGAAAATCACCGGGTATTTTGCTGATCATTGATACGCGCGGCTGGCGTTCAGCACATCAGGCCTTGTAAATGTTCGGACAAAGGCGTTTTCCGATTCGTTCGGGGATACTTGAAGAAAACTTTTACGCTATCCTTTATCCTCGTTCGCATTTATCTGCCAACGAAGATAATCTTCTCGGGGGGGGAATCAATATGGGTAAAAAACTGTCCGAGATGAGTAACGAAGAGCTGTGGCAAATCTTTCCGATCCTATTAAGCGAGCACCGGGAGTACTGGGCGAAGTGGTATGAAGAAGAGGAAGCGCTTCTCCGCCGTGCGCTACTGCCGGATCAGACCGCGCGTATCAGTCATGTCGGAAGCACCGCGATTCCGGGGATCTTCGCCAAGCCGATTGTAGATCTGCTGGTTGAACTTGAGCCCACAGCGGATATAAAACGCATTAAAGAACTTTTTCTTCAAAACGGATATCGCATCATGTCGGAGGAGCCCCGAAGAATATCACTGAACAAAGGCTACACGGAAGATGGATTTGCCGAAAAAGTCTTTCATCTGCACTTGAGATTTGCGGGCGATAACGATGAGCTTTACTTTAGAGATTACCTTCTGGATTACCCGGAGGTTGCCAAGCGCTATGAGGCATTAAAGTCAGAGCTTCGCGAACGTTATGAGCACGACCGGGATGCATACACCGAAGGCAAAACTGACTTTATCGTCAAATACACCCAGAGAGCTCGAAGGGATTACGGGGCAAGGTACGGCGGATCGTCTTTACCTCCGAAATGCTCATTACAATCCTAATGTTGCGTATAATAAGCATGCACAGGTGGAAGGCGTCTATACGCCAATGCAGACCGCTTCCGTCCAACCGGCGGACGAGGCTTTTACGGGAGATGTTTATATCCTGTTAAGCGAGTATACTATAAGTACGGCAGAGCCCTTCCTGCGCGTGATGCTCGCAAATCCGGACCATAAAATTTAAGTCATCGGCGAAAAATCGGCGGGATTCTACTTGGATACGTTCGAGAGAAGTCCGCCGGAGGTATGGATTCCGGTCTCGGTTGAATCCGCAAGGGAAGGCAGAGACGACGCGCTCGACCGGATTATTGCATAGGTCGGATAAGGTTAATAGAATGAAGACACTGATCAATGGTTTACTGACCGGATTATTCCTGCAACTGGCCATCGGGCCGATTTTTTTCTATGTATTAAGTATTGCCGTTGAGTCCGACCTCCGCGTCGCTTGGGCCGGAGTGCTGGGCGTTGTTCTCGCGGACTATATTTATGTAGCGCTGTCCATTTTCGGCATTGCGAAGCTGATTGATCACCCGAAGGTGAAAAGGACCTTTGGAATCATAAGCGCGGCGGTGATCGTCGCGTTCGGAGCATACCTCCTCTGGGTGGCGCTTCAGGGGACCCGCGGAGTGGCGGTTGCCGACGAACGGACGATTGCCGGGGCTTTCGTGAGCTGCTTTTTTCTGACGATATCGAGTCCGCTGACGCTCTTTTTCTGGAGCAGTGTTTTCACGGTAAAAGCAATCGAGAAAAACTACGGCAAGAAGGACATCACCGTCTTCGGAATCGGTGCCGGGCTGTCGACTCTTCTATTTTTGGGTGCAACGGTCACGATTGTTTCCATCGTAAACGCCTCTCTGCCCGAGAGCCTCGTCGCAATTTTGAATATTATTGTCGCCGTTGTGATGATCGGCTACGGACTCATTCGACTCCTTAAACTTTTCCGCAAAAACCCGGCGCAGGCGCCTGAGGAATAGGAAACGTTGGGCGTACCGTTCCGAGTGGTCTTGCGGCTGGTCGGAAAAAACGAAAAAATGCTTTGCGCAAGATAAATATTTGATAAACTGTAAGCGAAAGGCAGGTGTCCAACATGTCATTAGGGGAAAAAATCAAGGCGAAAAGAATCGAGATGAGAATTCAGCAGGAGCAAATTGCACGTAAAATGGGGATCACACATCAGGCGGTGGGGAACTGGGAAAGGGGCTCGTCGGTCCCGACTCCGGGACATCTTGCGGAGCTTTCATCCATGCTGAATCTTGACTTGACGGACTTGACGACGCTCGCCGCACAATCCGCGCACTTTAAAAACGGCGGAAATTCAAGGACTTCGTCCCAATCTTCTCAAAATCGGCGCGAAACTCAAGTCACGTATCCGGGAGACATAAGCGGTTCACGTATGACAAATTCGGACGGACTGTCTGGCGGAATCGGACATTGGATCACACAAATTCTGAAAAGGATTTTCCTTAAGTAACCCGGTTTTTATAAAAGGATTTTCCTTAACCGGCTATATGCCGGTACGGACCGCAGATGTCTCATCTGTCGGGAAGGAGTATCTATCATGGAAATGATTACGATTCAAGAAGCGATCCAGAACCGTCACTCAGTCAGAAGATATACCAATCAGGAGATCCCAGCAGAGATTCGGGAGGCCCTTCTTCTGGAGACGCAGAAATGCAATCTCGAAGGAGATTTGAAAATTCAAGTTTTATTTGACGAGCCGGAGGCATTTGGATCCATCCTTACACATTACGGCACATTCTCGGGCGTTCAGAATTATTTTGCGTTGGTCGGCAAAAAGAGCGCGGATTTGGACGAGCGGCTCGGATATTTCGGTGAGCGGCTCGTCCTCAAGGCGCAAATGCTCGGCCTCAACACCTGTTGGGTGTCAAGAACTTTCGGAAAACGCAAGTGTAAAGTGATTGTTGAAGACGGTGAGGTTCTGGTGTGCGCAATATCTCTGGGTTATGGACAGACGCAGGGGTCACCGCATAAATCCAGGTCAATAGATGCCCTGTGTGATGCGGGTGCGGATATGCCGGAGTGGTTCAAATCCGGAATGGAAGCGGCGATGCTGGCGCCAACGACGATGAATCAGCAGCGTTTTTTCCTTGAACTGCGCGGTAATGAGGTAATTGCAAGGCCAACCGGAGATACGTATACCAAACTCGATTTAGGCATCGTGAAATATCATTTTGAAGTCGGTGCCGGGACAGCAAAATTCATATGGGCGTAGGCAGTGACGCAAGTATAGATACAGACGGGGGCGGATATTTGGAATGGTAAATTTGTTGATATCCGCACTGATTCAAGTGGCGCTGTTTTCACTGGTACCGGTTATCGTCTGGCTGGTGATGAGAAAGACGGCGAAGACAGAGGAAGGCTTCTTCTCCTGGATCGGGTTGAAGCCAATCCAAACGGGCAGCGTGGTTTGGTTCTGGCTCCTGTTTTTCGCGATTTTCGCGGGCGTGTGCCTGATTGCCGTAATCGTTATTCCTTTGATTATGAGAGAATCGACATCCGCGACAACACAATTCAAAGGAGAAGGTACTTCGGCGATTCCGGGGATACTCATTTATGCGGTCATCCAGACCGGATTATCGGAGGAGATCCTTTTTCGAGGCTTCATCGGGAAAAGATGCATCGCACGCCTCGGATTTACTGTGGGAAACCTGATTCAAGCCGCCTTGTTCGGCTTGATGCACGGAACTCTGTTTCTTCTGGTGCTCGACGCTCCGCGCGCTCTGGCACTGACGCTGATAACAGGCGCAATCGGATGGATCGAGGGCTGGATTAACGAGAAGAAGGCCGGCGGCTCGATTATTCCGAGCTGGATTTTTCACTCGCTGACCAATATTGCATCCGGGTTGGGTGCGGCGTTTCTGCTGGTATGAAGAAGAGGCGCGGATATAATGAACTCGGAATATCTCGCCAGTGCGCGCGGGCAGCGCGGATAAATGAAAGATTAACAAATGCGCCGGTGCGCGGGCAGCGCGGATAAATGAAAGATTAACGAACGCGCCGGTGCGCGGGAATACCACGGGCTAATGACATACGGAGAAACTCAAGGATGGAAGTGATTCGCTATGAGCGGGAGTTATATGAACCGGTCCGGGATTTTTTGATTCGGCAGGGGTTTACGGTGCGCGGCGAGGTCGGTTGCTGTGATGTGGTGGCGGTAAGAGACGATCTGATGATTGTTGTCGAGCTGAAGCGGCATCTGTCCTTTGACCTTCTGGCGCAGGCGATTGAGCGACAGGCTTATTCCGATTACGTGTATCTGGCGGTTCCGAAACTAAATGATTTTAAAGAGGACAAGGAGTGGCGGGGCAAGTTGCGTGTCCTGAAACGCCTGGGACTCGGTCTCATTCTTGTCAGCCGGAGTGGAATCTCTTATCTCGCCGAGGAGGCTCTGTCCCCGGAGGTGCCGGGCAGCGTGAGGCGTGCCCCTAAGAAGAGAGTGTTCATCACAAAGGAGTTCGGAAGTCGAAGGGTGGACGGTAACGTCGGCGGCACGCGCGGAGTTCCGCTCCTTACCGCCTATCGTGAGGCGGCGCTTAAACTGGCGGTTTTGATTGATACCTACGGGCCGATGAAGCCCAAGGAGCTTCGCGAAAAGGGCGGGCACGACAAGAAGACTACGTCCATTCTGAACGCGAATTTTTATCGATGGTTCGCGCGTCGGGAGGACGGGCAATATGAGTTAACCGAGGAGGGCAACGCGGCGCTGATTACATATGCGCAAACCGTCGCGGTATTCCGTGCGGACGAGGAGACTTTATCGACTGAAGGCGCTGATTGAGCGACCTGTCGATGATGAGCGCTGTCGATCGTTCAATGAAATCGACTCTTTTCAAGGCTACTTAAACAAGTAGAAAAACTTCGAGTCGTCGATAATCAAGTGCTCGAGGATGACCTTTTCGAGCAAGAACGAATAGAAGGCAGTCGGGTGAATCCGCTGCTGATTTCTAAGATCGCGCCAGAAGCGCATCTGTCTGCGCAGGGATTCGTGGATGGCGGAATGCTCCTTGAGCTTCTCGTAATTGTGTTGCTTCAATATGAATTCTTCCGAGCGAAAATGCTGGTCCAGATCGATCATCAGCTCGTTAATCGTCTTTTGCTCCTCAATCCGCTGGCGGGTCTCTAAGGTCTCGATTAAGTGATTACCGATCGTAAGGAGCGAGCGGTGCTGCTCGTCGATGCGCGCGTTCCCGCTGGTCCACTCATTCTTCCACTCGTAGTTAACCGCTTTAATATCTCTGCCTCTGGATTCCGCGCTTCCGACAATCTGGTTTCGACCCATGTTCTTGGCGAGGTAAAGAGAGGTGTCGGCACGGATAAACCATTCCTCAAACGATTCATCGCGCTCGAGAGCGGCCACGCCGATGCTGACGGTGATTTTGCCGGCGACTTTGTGAGGGGTGAGTTCAAGCTTTCGCCGAACCTTCTCCGCCGCGAAAAGCGCTCCGTTCTCGGGAGTATCCAGGAGGATGACGACAAATTCATCACCGCCGAAGCGGGCCGGGAAGTCGGTTTGCCGGAGATTGTCCTTAAGGATATCGGCGACGTGCTTAAGCACCTGGTCTCCGACCGGATGACCCCATTTGTCGTTGACCTTTTTGAAGCGGTCGAGGTCGATCAGCATCAGGGAAACGGGAAAGAACCGACGCTTGAATTTACGGATGACATCTGCGGCATGAACATCAAATGCCAAACGACTGAAAAGCCCCGTCACCGAGTCGCGCGATGCGGTATCTTGAAGTTTGTCGGCGAGCGCCGTGTTCTCGGTGATATCACGCGCGGCTGCAAAAATCATCTCGTGATGTAATTCCGCGCGCCATTGCAGTTTCCGATAGACACCGTCCTTTCCGCGAAAACGGTTCGAAAAGAAGGGAATATCAATATTGCTGTTTAACTGATTAATCATGCTGTGTGTCGGACTGATATCGCCCGGGTGAAGAAAAGAGAACAGGCTCTCGGACTCCAACTCGCTTTTCTGATAGCCGAGCATCCGTTCGAATTCTTTGTTGACTTTAACGAAGCGGGCTTCCGGCGAAAGAACACACAGCAAATCCAAGTTGACGCATAAATATGCGTCGATGTCGTGCTCGAGTTTCTTCTCCCTGGAAATCTCATCGTATGCGACGCCCAAATCGGTATCGTCAATTCGGAAAAACTTTGCGCGATAGGAGATGCCGGAACACTCAAAATTATACTCCGGGCAAATACTTGCGCCGGTTAAATAAACCCGCTCCATCTCGGCGCGCAAGGCGTCGGCCGTAACACGGCTACAGAAAAGATTGTCCGGCATTTCCGTGCCGTTGCGAAATGGAATATCTTCTGTATATTCGCCGAAAAAGGCCTTCTTAAATGCGTCGTTATAAGAAACGGTCTTAATAATATACTGCCCGGATTCATCCTTTGTCTCGAAACGATGGATCGAAAACGGAATGGGGCAGGCCATGAAGGAGTCGAAATGAAGGGATTCGCTCATTTTTGTTTTCCTCATGAAAGCTGAAAACCGCACAGCAACATCATTATACCCTGATATTTGTCAGAAGAAAACGAGTTTCTTTGATTTCTTCAAAATTTTACGGTGATATAATAGAAGCATCGGAAAGAAAGGAGACGTCTCATGGATATTCTGTATCAAGGACACAGTAGTCTCAGGCTGACGACAAAAAGCGGGACGGTCGTCTATCTGGACCCGTGTGCGGGACAGGGCTATGAAATGCCGGCCGATATCATACTGGTGACCCACCTTCACGGCGACCACTCAATGGTCAATAAACCGGCCCGCAAGCCGGAGTGCGTCGTATTGGACAGTCGGTACATGCTCGTAGATAAGGATTACAAAACGGTCCGAATCTTGGACGTCTATATCGAGGCTGTGCCTGCCTATAACCGGAATCACAGAAAAAGCGAATGCGTCGGATATCTCGTATTCGCGGACGGTGTGCGGTGTTACTTTTCGGGCGATACGAGTAAGATTCCCGAGATGGAGGCGCTTCATGCCCGGGATCTCGACTATGCCTTTTTCGCGGCGGACGGGTTCTATAACATGGATGCCGTCGAAGCCGCCGAGTGCGCAGAAATCGTCGGAGCCAAGCACTCGTCGCCGATTCATACAGTTCCGTATCACGGTTCGATAGAGGAGCTTTTCGGCGAGGAGACCGCCGAGCGCTTCCGTCCGGAGGGCAGACTGATTATTCGCCCGGGAGAGACGATTACGGCAGTGCCGGAGCCCGGCTAACTGAGCAGAAGATAATGAGAAGGCTGTTCTAATCAGGCGTGACCGAGGATGTTCGGCGAACGATTGATTCCCAGACCCTTTCCCCGGTTGCCGGCTCGAAGCAGTTCGAGTCGTATATCATATTCATGAAAAGGCGCCCGTCAAAGGTCAGCGCACCGATGACTCGCTCGC
>CAYGIB010000086.1:0-1139 GCA_964349735.1 uncultured Oscillospiraceae bacterium
GCTATCTGAGAAAAAAGATGGAGAAAGCCGCTCCGGATGTTCTGTTTGTCAAG
This sequence comes from uncultured Oscillospiraceae bacterium, assembly GCA_964349735.1. Classification (GTDB taxonomy): domain Bacteria; phylum Bacillota; class Clostridia; order Saccharofermentanales; family Saccharofermentanaceae; genus JAAYCT01. The sequence continues at coordinate 54 of CAYGIB010000086.1, forward strand.
ACCGAATGGGGCAGCGGGTATTCGTTTGCGTATCCGCCGATTCGCAACACCCTTCGTCCGGAATAGAACAACCGTATTTCGGCCGTAAAACAAGATGATGACGGATGCGCTCCCAGATAAGACGGACAAGAGAAAAGTCCTGCGGATTTTCTTGCGCACGGTCGTCTTTTTGGTTGTCCTTTTGGCCGTGTACGTGCTGGTATTGCTCGGCAATCAACGTCACGGTATCGGGTTGGTTACCGATTCGATGACCGGTGATCTGGATCTGCGCAAATGGTCCTTCGAGGCACAGGGAAGAAATTACGTCGACGCCGGCTGGCAATTCTATCCGAATCAACTTTTGACACCCGAGGACTTCGGCTATGAGGGAGCAACGAACCGTTCCGAGGCCGGAAACAACTCGGACAGTAAAAGCAACTCCGATAATAAGGGTAAGGACAATTCGCCGGCTTCCCTTCCCCATTACGAAAACGTATCGATTTCAACAAACGGATGGACTCATTTGGGACTTAGTGCCGTACCGACGTCTTCCTCTGTTCCGAGGATGTCTGATTTCGGCTACGGGACTTATCGAATTTTAATTATGCTGCCGCCCGATTGCAGCATCGTCGCCATGGACTTCCCGGAAATCAATCATGCCGCCGATATCTACGTCAACGGTATTTTGCTCGCAAAATTCGGACAGATATCCGCTTCCCCCGATGGTTACGCCCATGAAGAGGCATACTCTGACATTCGGGTCAATCCGGCCGAGGACGGTACGATTGAGATTCTGATTCCCTGCTCCAACTTTTCGACTCCGTTTGGAGGAATCGTCATTCCTCCGGCAATCGGAACCCCTGAACAAATCGATGCGATCGACACCGTTTCCAAAATGTGGATCAGCAGCGTCGTAACCTTGTTTGTCATGATTATCATTACAGGATTTTACGTATCGCATACGTTTCGGCGCAAACTCAAGTATTACTACTTCATTTTAATTATCCTTATTTCCGTGAGCTACGAATTCAGCGACAAGATGTTCAATCCGCTGTCCGGCGACTGGAACAAGCTCCTCCAAACCACATTTTTTCTCCTGATGTCATT
>CAYGIB010000086.1:1149-7343 GCA_964349735.1 uncultured Oscillospiraceae bacterium
CGCTTTACTTCTCAGCCCTGTACCCTAAATCCGAAGATAATCTGTTCTCTAAAATCAAGAACTGGGACATCCTCTTAATCGCCGCGACGGTCTGCGCTTACCTGGCGTTCTATTGGATCAATCCGGAGCTTTTGCATTACAAAGACTCCGTTATTGCCAATTCTGTCCTTGTCACAATCATCAACTCCTATAACTTTCTGCGTGTCCTCTATATGACACCGCGTCATCCGGATCAGGGCACTTTCCATCTGATATCGGCCGCCCTGGCAAGCATCATCTTTTCGACGATGATTATTCGCTCGCCGCAGATCTTCTTTATCCCATTGCATTCGGTCGGCATCGTACTGATGATTTTCGGCACGGTAATTTACTTTACCATTCGGTACGTGAACAACTTTAATCAGATATCACGCTTCACCATTGAGCTCGAGAACGCGGTTCAGGACAAGACGCGCAGTATCGCACGCGTCAATGCGGAGCTTGTGTCCATGAACCAGATCCTCCTCAAGAACGAAGAAGCCAGAAAGAAGATGATGTCCAATGTTTCCCATGACCTTCGCACCCCCATTACCGCAATTCGCGGCTATATTGAGCTAATCATGAACGCGAAAGCCAATACCTCGCGCGACTCGATCAATACGTACCTGAACAATATGCATACACGAAGTGTCCAGATGGAGCAGCTCATCGAAGATCTCGTTCAGCTCACCCGTCTGGAGTCCGACCCGGCGGATATTAAGACGCAGGCCGTTAACCTGAGGGATTTGATCGACAATCTCTACGAACTCTATCTGATGGAGTCCGAGGGCTCCCACAAGAAACTCCACCTGGATTTGCCGGACGATGACATGCTGACCATCATGGGTGACCCCAACCGTCTGTTGCGCGTTTTCGAGAATCTCATCGTAAACGCAATGCGCTATACCGCAGATGACGGCCAGATCGATATCCGGGCGTTCCGCGAAATTGCGGCGTTGGGCGGGGACGCCATCCATATCATCGTTCGGGACGACGGTATCGGAATACCGGCGGCCGAACTGCCTTACATTTTCGACCGTTTTTATCGCGCGACGAACGCGTCGATTCACAAGAGCGGCTCCGGACTGGGTCTTTCGATTGTGAAAAGCATCCTCGAAAAGCACGGCGGCCGAATCTGGGCGGAAAGCTTTGAGAAAGAAGGCTCGACCTTCCACGTCATCCTTCCGTCGGCAAAGCCACAGGACATGGAGCGATATAAGCGGGACGAAGAATAACCTAAAAAAGCAGCCGCGAATGAATCGAGACAAATAGAAGGGCTGCCCTTCCTGCGTTTCCGTGAAGTGCACCTCTAATTATCGGACGAAAAGTCTAACATTTGAAGGTGTACTTCCCCCGACCCGGGACAGCCCGATTATTATAGAGAAAACATGAAATCGCCAATCAATCGCCGAGCGATTCTATTCGACTTCCTTCTTCTCGGACTCGGAAAAGAATTGGTTCAATTCGTCAATGAGGGCGTCGCAGTTCATATTGTGGACCGAACACGCTTCTTCAATCGTTTCACCGCTTGCCATGACGCAACCGAGGCAATGCAGCCCGTTTTGCATAAAAATCGGCACGGTTCCATGATGCATATTCAGGACATCGGCAATAATCATATCCTTGGTTATCTTCGTCATATTCATTCCTCCAATCGGATCATGTGTAATCATTACAGTATCATATTCACACCAAACAGGCAAGGTGTCGCGTAATTTGCTACGCTGGCAAAGTGATTGATGATCGCCGCGCTCGAATACATCCCGCTGCCTTGTTATATTAGAAGATTACTTCAATGTGGTGTACGGTCGCTTCATCCTCCAACTTGATCATATGACTTCGCTGCTTTTTGCCGTCGATAAAAATCACGACGGTATCATCTGTTTCCGGCTGCTTCTCAAAAGAAATCTCATACAGGGTCGAGCGGTACCGATACTCAATCTGATACCGGTCAAAGGGAGATGCCTTTTTCGGCGCAAAAACCAAATATTGCCCTTCCTTATTGAACCCCAACAGGTTCTCAAGTATCGCTCGATACATCCACCCGGCGGCACCCGTATACCAGCTCCATCCGCCCCTTCCGATGTTGGGATAGCCGTCGGAGACATCTGCGGTCATTACGTAGGGCTCGTTCTGATAGCGGCTGACCAGCCGGAAATCGGCCGTGGCATGAATCGGGTTCAGCATGTTAATGAGTCGGTACGCTTCCTCCAGGTCTCCTTGCTCGCAGAAGGCGATGGCCATCCAAACAGCGGCATGCGTGTATTGGCCGCCGTTTTCGCGGATGCCCGGATTATACCCGCTGATGTACCCGGGATGATTCTCGCCCCGGTCAAAGGGCGGCGTCAGCAGGCGGATGATTCCCTCTTCCTGACTAATCAAGAGGCGATGCGCCGACCGGAGCGCTGTCGATGCGCGCTGACCGTCGGCCGCCTTGGAAATCACCGCCCAGGACTGGCTGATTGAGTCAATCCGGCATTCCTCATTTCTGGAGGAACCCATCGGTCGCCCGTTATCGAAAAACGCCCGCAGATACCACTGGCCGTCCCATGCGTGCTTTTCGAGAGCCTCCTTCAAGCCGCTCATCACCCGGCGAAACCGGTCCGTTCGTTCCCGGTCTCCCCGTCCGATACAAATCGGAATGAAACGATCCGTAACATGGTAAAGGAACCATCCGAGCCAAACGCTCTCGCCCTTGCCCTCTCGACCGACCGCGTTCATCCCGTCATTCCAATCTCCTCCGCCGATAAGCGGCAAGCCGTGCTGCCCGAAGGCACATGCGCGCTCAATCGCCAGAACACAGTGTTCATAAACGTCTTCTTGTTTCCGGGACACAACAGTCTCCGTAATTCTTTCATGCTGGCCGGCTTCAAGCAAATCGGCCTCCAGAAAAGTCGCCTGCTCCCGAAGCAATGTCGAATCGCCTGTATGTCGAATGTATTCCGCTACGGCGTATGGCAAGAACAGGAGATCGTCGGAAATCCTTGTTCTCACCCCCGGTCCGTCCGGGTGATGCCACCAGTGCTGTACATCACCCTCGACAAACTGCCTGGAGCAACAAAGGAGAATGTGGTTGCGAGTGAGCTCGGGGTTATAGTCCATCACCGCAAGGACATCCTGCAGCTGATCGCGGAATCCGTATGCGCCGCCACACTGGTAAAACGCGGCGCGCGCCATCAGTCGGCACGCGACCACCTGATACATCAGCCATCCGTTCATCAAGATATCCATCGCACGATTGGGTGTCCGAACCGTTACATTTCCGGGAATCTTGTCCCAGAATTGACGGACCTTTTTGAGCTCGACCGAAGCCTGCCCTGTTTTTCGAAAACGTTCGGCCGTCTCCCTCGCCTCATTTTCATCCGATGCGTATCCCAGTCCGAAAACGAAGGTTTCCTTCGTCAGAGGCTCCACGGTTGCATCACATACGATGACTCCGCACGGGTCCAGGCCGGCTCCGGTGCTCGTCGAGAACCCGGATTTGAGAAGTCCGGCGGGATATGAGATGCTTCCGTCCTTACCGATGAATGTCTCCCGGTCACCCGTGTATGTCGAAACGCGGCGGTCGGAAAAGAGATATGCGAGACCTTTATCTTTTTCGGAACAATAGGTGTTCCGCGCGGTAAGAATCTCCGATTCGCTTCGGTACTCGGTTACGATGAAGCGCTGGGTCATCTCCCGAAAGGCGCCCAGGACCCACTCCGCATATAGGGCGGCACTGATATCGGCCTTTTCTTTCGTCTTGTTTTCGACGGTAAGCAACATCAGCTTTACGGATTCTTCGCCGGCCGCAAAAACGGTCAGAGTAAGATCATAATCAGCATCTTTTCGTACGAAGACGGAATATCCGAAACCGTGCCGAACACGGTAGAAGCCCTCGGCGCCGGGTATCAGGGAGCACGGAGAAAAGATGACGCCGGTTCGGTTATTTCGAACATAGACGACCTCGGAGGGCGGATCCATTACCGGGTCGTTACTCCAGACGGTCAGTTTGTTTTCACGGCTGTTTCCCTGCCAGGTATAACCGGATCCGATTTCGGATATCTGAAATCCGAAACGGCCGTTCGTTATTACGTTGATCCAAGGCGCAGGCGTCCTAATTTTCCCGCTAAGCCGGATCTCGTACTCACGGCCTTCCCGGACAAAGCCTCCGATGCCGTTAAAGAATTCGGGAACCGGCTCACCGAGGTGTCCGTTGCCCGGGATTGCCGCATGGTTTCCGGCCGACAGGCGAATAATATCTCCCCTCGCCGGTTCATTTTCGGGCAACGTTACCTTCCGGAAGTAGATTCCGGTCTGCGGCGTGAAAATAATCCGCGCAGATGAAAGCAGCAGAGTCTTCTCCTCCTTACAGGTCTGGCTAACGCGAATCACATAGATACCCAAACGGTTTAAGCTCTGCTCAAACACGCGTACTTGCGCCGTCTCCTCGAAAATCATCTGCTGAATCGAATCGTCATACCCTCCCTCGGCCTCGTTTAAGATAACCAGGTCCGTTCGAACCTTTTGAAGACGGAGAAACTCGTAAGCCAGCAGCACCTCTATGAGCGTGCTGCGATCTTTAAGCTCGGAAATACGCAGGAGCATAATCGGTCGATCGCCGGAAATGCCGAATCGCCAGAGCCCGCTCTGGCCCAAAGAATTCTGCATCAGGTCGTCCGTTCCCTCGCGGAAAACATTGGTCGGATAATAGATGGCTCCGACCAGGTTCTGGATGGCTCTCAGCTGTACGGATCGAATCTTAAAATACTCGATTTCCAGGAGACTGCTGGTTCTGGCCAGTTTGAAGATATCTTCGTCGCTCAATCGGACCGCCAGTTTGTCACAGAGGTTCAGAAGCGCGCTCATGGACGGACAATAGCCGGTAACGAAGCTTACGGATACGCTGCGTCCCGCGGCGATTGAAACGCCGACCTGCAGGCTCATGATCGGATCGGTGGCCGTACCTCCCTTGCAGAGAAGATTGTTACCCGGCAAAAGCGCCTCGGGGGAAGCCGTCGAACCGCCTCGGCCGATGAAGTCCTGCCGGCTGGTCTCGTACCGGACCGGAGAAGACAGCTCCGTTTCCGTTCGAACCAGATGCATGACATACCCGGGGCGATCCTTTTCGGACTTGGGCCGCCTTTTGGCGATAATCAGGCTCCGCTCGGGCATAAACTGCGTCTCGATGAATAGTTTGCTGTAGGCCGGGTGGCTCATATCCGTCATCGGATCGTCCGCGACGACCTCAAGATAACTCGTAAGCTCCAGATGAATCGTTCGTGAGCCGTGATTGGTCAGCGTTACGCGCCGGATTTCAATCGGATCCACAGGGGATACGGTTATCTCGGTCAGAGTGGATATCGAGCCGTCCCGGCGTTTGATTTCCATCTTGTCGTGCGAAAAAATAACTTGATAGGTGTCCGGCTGAATGTTGACCGGTGCATACGTCGTACTAAAGAGGCGCCCCGTTCCCATCTCCCGAATATAGATAAACGTGCCGCTGCCGCCGTAAAGCCAATCGGAGCGCCAGCGATTGATTCGGAGATGATCAAAGGCACAAAAACCGTTTCCTTCCGAGGTCATCATCACCTGAAAATGACCGTTACTCAACACATGCGCCATCGGGTACGGCGGTTGAACCGTATTAATGATCCGGCTTTGCATCCCCTCCCGAGCCGGCTGCGCACTCTCGACGTCAATGGTATAGCCGATGCTGGCGATGGTGACCATCGGAGAGGTGAACCGCTCTTCCAGGAGGATTTCGTTGGCCCGAACCATCGGATCCCTGTGAAAGCGGGTCTGCAGTATATTTTCGTTCAGGAGGTTGTTGATGGCCGCAAGGCTCATTCCCAAATGATGGGTCATGAAGCTCTTAACCGTCGAATGATCGGATATCTTGTTGGGATCGGGACTGCTGTAATCCAGAGCCTCGTAAAGGCCGTACTGCCCGCCGGCTCCCGCACGGTAGAGGCGTTGGACATTGGCGAGCGCTTTTCGAGGATTCGTGCCGAGCGCCAAAAGCGTCGCATAGGGTGCGACGACCAGAGCCGGTTTCAGGCTCGGCTGCAGCCTCATCCGACTGACGCCGAATGGTCCGTACTGATAATTGGCTTGATTATCAAAAATGAAGTGCTGCGACTCGGAGATCCCCCACGGAATCTTGTGCTTGCGTCCGTAGCGCATCTGACTGAGTA
>CAYGIB010000087.1:0-7288 GCA_964349735.1 uncultured Oscillospiraceae bacterium
CTAAAGAAGGGAGGGGAAAGCATGAAAAAAGCATTGCGCATCGCATTTGTCATCCTGTTCATCGGTATTTGCTCGGTTCCCCTTCTGGGCTTACTGTTCGGCTATAAGAATATGAATGTCGAGAAGCGCGCGCTGGCGCCCAGCCCGGTGTTTTTCGACGAAAAGGGATTTAACCCGTCATTTCCGGAGGAGGCGGAGAGCTACCTGTCCGACCACTTTGCCTTCAAACCGCAGTTCGTGACGGTCGACGCCATGCTGCGCGGGACACTTTTCGGGGAGTCGGTGTCGGAGAAGGTGATTGTCGGAGAGGACGGTTGGCTCTTCTTTGCCCCGGAGCTCCCCGACTTCCTGGCGACGGATGTCTTAACCGATAACGAGATCTACCGCATCACGCACACGCTATCCATACAAGAGGAGGCGCTCGCGCAAAAAGGCGTCGCGTTCGTCTTTGTCGTCGCACCGAATAAGTCATCAATCTATCCGGGACATATGCCGAGACTCTTTACACCCGCTGACGGGGACAATAATTACGATAAGCTTTATCGGGTGCGGGACTCTGCCGATCATGAATATCCGGATCTTCGCTCGATTTTGCGTTCGCATACTTTTGACGAGGACGAGGACGGTGAGCTTTACCTTAAGCTTGATTCCCACTGGAACAACCGCGGAGCATGGATTGCTTATCGCGCCGTCACGCGCGCAATCACCGCACAGAAGCCGGAGATTGTTCTGTCGGACTTTTCAGCCCTCCCGGTCGAGAAGCGCGAGATCGTAAACGGAGATTTGAGCATCATGCTCTACCCGGCGTCCGAATTAACAGACATCCAGTATTTCTATAGCCTGCCCGGGGACTACTCCGCCGCCCGCCCGATTCGCACAATGGAGGACTTATTGATACAAACTTCCTGTGAAAACGGACAGGGGCAGCTCCTGATGTTCCGGGACTCATTTGCCAACGCACTGATTCCGTTCTTCTCCGATGCTTTCTCGCGTGCGACGTACTCCCGCGTGGTTCCCTATGATTATGGCCTCCTGACCGACGAAACCGACGCGGTTGTCCTGGAGATTGTCGAGCGGAACCTGGTGAACTTACTTGATGCCGCCCCGATTCTGCCCTCCTACACCGTCGAATCCATTGCAGACGTTCGTCCGGACGATATCAGCCTGGATTACCGCCTCGTCGAGCGGCAGGACGGCACGCTGCGCCTATACGGCACGGCCGCGCCCTCAGACTATGACCCGGACGTCAACTACGACGTTTTCATCCGCATCGACGGTGCGGACGGCTCCGAAACCTTCGTCGCCTTCCCGATTCTCGAAAAGGAGCTTTATGAAGGCACCGATGATCCGGAAAACATTGAGAAGCTCGGAAACGTCGCCTTCTCGGCTCGACTGGACTTGTCCTTGTTTGCACCCGGAACATACGAGCTGTCGGTGATTGTTCGCGGTCCGGGCGGATCGGTGTCCGCTCTTCTGGACTCGGTGATCATTTACTGATTGCTCGCGGGCATCCGCCCTTCGGACCGATACTGCTAATACTCTCTCGTCGAATTTCACGACATAAACGAACCGCCCGACGAATTGCTTCTTCGGGCGGTTATTTTTTCCGGTTTGTTTCTTTTCGAGTGTTAAGAGGTGTAAATGATCTTAATCTGCTCGGTTAGCTTGTGGTCGGTCGACAGAAAGTCGTCCGAATCGATATCCGTAAAATGCCACCACTCGCTCGCGATCGTCGTAAATCCGCATTTGCGCATGATTTCAGCCATATAATTCATGTTCGCTCTTGCGGTCGCCGTCATGTTCGGATTCGAACGGTTCGAGCGAGAATCCAGGGTGTGAATCGGCGACGGCATCTCAACCGGCAATCCGGTGCTGTTGTCGACGATGGAAATATCAACCGCCGCGCCCTTGTTGTGAATGGACCCGAAGCGCTTCCCGGCCACATATGTTCCATCCTTATGAATGTCGAACATCTTGCAGGTTACGCTGTAGGGGCGGTATGCGTCATAAATGATGATCGAGTACCCGTCCTTCATGAACATCTCCTGAGCGGCGAGCAGTTTGTCGAGCGTATCCCGCTGCAACAAACAGATTTCCTGGCCGTACACATTGCCCCCGGCGATATTCTCATCCTTGGCCAGCAGCATATCGATGTAGATGTCGTCCGAATAACGAGTCACATCGACGAGTGCATCTTTCTGAAGCGCGGGCTCGAAGTAATAGCCGTTCTCGATGGCAATTTCCGCATCGGGTGTATCATATCTGCCTTCGGTGACATAGACCTCGGCCTCCAGGAAAAACATCCCTTCGTAGGTAATCACCTCTCCGCTTTCGGTTACGACGTGTCCTTTATCCTTGCCAATCTTAAATTCAACGTCCTCGTCCAGAGTCACGCCCTTAAGAGAAGTGATTTGGCCGTTCCGGATGATGATCTCGACCGATTGAGGCGTCGGGGTCGGAGACGGTACGGTGGTCTCGGTCGGCTCGAAATTCAAACCGAATGTAGAATACGCAGATACAGGAATCGGGTATGCAAGAGAAGCCCTGGTGCCGAAGGGCGCACCCGGTAAAGGCATATAGGAAACAGAACTTGCGGTGGCTTCTGCCGTGGTTTCTGCGGTCGTCACCGACGGCTCGGTCGTCGTCGGTGTCGGCGTCGTCGGGTCCGGAGTTGCGGTTACTGTGGGCGTTGCCGTTGGAGTGGTGCTCGGGGTCGGGGTTACGGTCGGCGCGCCCGACGGTGATGGTGTCACACTCGGAGAAGGAAGAGGGGTCGTTTTAATGACCGCATTTTTCAGGTACAGCGTGGTATCCTTGGCAAGAAGGACATTAGACGTAGTGTAAATATCGAGCCGCTGCCGGGTGACTTCCTTCTCGACAAGTTTCGCGCCCGGTTCATCGCTCTCCGGAACCATCTCAAGGACGGTGTAGGAAGTCGGAACCAGCTTGAGCCTGCCGTTAAACTTGGCATGAACCAAGCCCATCGCTTCTGTGGCGGGCATATAGAAAAACGCGTCGTGAATTTCGGGAGCAACGGTGTCGGTTACGATGTCGAGATACTTGGTCTCGAGATAGCCTTCTTCATCCTCGCCGAAAAGAATCTTGCACCACAGCATGCCTTCGTCAGTCACCATGAAATCAATTCCGTTGACCGCGGCACCGACAATCCGGCTGGTGTAATTGCGCTCTTGTCGAACATACACCAGCTCCTTATCGTTGGCCACAACCGTGCCGATTCGATATTCAGGAATCGGCGTCGGAGTTAAAGTGACATTGGGATCCGTCACAGACGGGTCCGACGGGGAGGAAGAATTGGAATCGGTCGGAATCACAAGGGAGACGGTCGGGCCCTGCTTCTTATTGCATGACGCGGAGGAAAGAAGGACGATGCAAAGCATCGTCAGCGCCAGGCCGAGCGATAGAGGACGAATAAAGGAAGAGTATCTATTCATATATCGTATAGGTCCTTAATTATTACAAACAAATAACGACAAGTTGTACGATATGATATTAGCACGAGACGGCAAAAAAGACAATGACAAAGCACAAGTGTAATCGCGCCGAAATTTATACGTATTATACAAATAGGGGTCGCGCACAGGCGTGTTACAATATGTTCGTGATTGACCCTAAAGAATAATTCACAGCGTCGACACTTTATGATTCACCGCTTGGACCGGCCGGCCAAAGAGGGATATAAGTTGGGATTATTGCACGAGGAATGCGGCGTTTTCGGTATCCATAACCGCGACGGTTCGGATATCTCCGCTCGCATGTACTATGGATTGTTTGCGCTGCAGCATCGCGGACAGGAAAGCTGCGGAATTGCCGTGAGGCAAGGGGAGCAGATTATTTGTCATAAGGGCATGGGACTCGTCGGAGAGGTTTTCAAACCCGAGAACCTGCGCGGATTGAGCGGAAGTGCCGCCATCGGACATGTGCGCTACTCGACCGCCGGAAGAAGCATTTACGAGAACGCACAGCCGATTGTCACCCAGTATTCCAAGGGAGCCTTTTCGATTGCTCATAACGGCAACCTCACCAACGCCGACCGCCTGCGCACGCAGCTCGAAGAGAAGGGCGCTATTTTTCAGACCGACGTCGATTCCGAAGTTATTGCATACGTAATCGCCGGGAAGCGGGTGCAGACCCACTCGATCGAAAAGGCCGTCGCCGAGATGATGAAAGTCGTCCGGGGGGCTTATTCTCTGCTCGTCATGAGCCCGGGCAAGCTGATTGCGGCCCGGGATCGATACGGTTTTCGACCGCTGTGCATCGGCAGAATCGGCAACTCTGAGGTATTCGCCTCCGAAAGCTGTGCGTTGGATGCCGTCGGTGCAGAATTTGTCCGCGACGTGATGCCCGGTGAGGTCGTCGTTTGCGACGCGAACGGGATGCGGTCCATTTTCCCGGAACCCCCTGCGAAGTGCAGCCGCTGTATTTTTGAATATATCTACTTTGCCCGACCGGACAGTATCATCGACGGCGTCGGCGTCTACGACGCACGCTTTCAGGCAGGGCGGCTGCTGGCCGCCCTGCACCCGGTCGATGCGGACGCAGTGATCGGTGTGCCCGAGTCCGGACTCGATGCCGCCGCCGGATTCAGCTTCGAATCCGGTATCCCCGTGGTTCGGGGATTCTATAAGAACAGTTACATCGGCAGAACCTTTATCAAACCTGATCAGGTGCTTCGACAGGAGGCCGTCGGCATCAAATTGAACCCGATTCGAAGTGTTGTCCGGGGCAAACGAGTGGTCCTGATTGACGATTCAATCGTCCGCGGCACGACCATTGCGCACATCATCGGTCTCCTTCGTGGCTGCGGCGCAAAGGAAGTTCATGTACGCATCAGCGCGCCGCCGTTCCGCTATCCGTGTTACTTCGGAACGGATGTGCCGTCGTGCGAGGCCCTGATCGCCAATATGCACACCGTTAATAGTATCGCAAGTATCATCGGCGCGGATTCTCTCGGGTATTTGGATGTATCGAGCCTTGCGAATATGCTTGGTGACGGAAGATGCGATTATTGCGACGCGTGTTTTTCCGGAAATTACCCGGAAGGCAGCATGGACCAACCAATGGATACGGGGACTCGGGAATGAAAGACACAAGACAAATCGAAGCGGTGATTTTCGATATGGACGGAGTGCTTCTCAACAGTGAACCTCTGCATGACCGAATCAATCTGCGAATACTTGAGGACTACGGCATCCACGCGGACAAATCCGTTACGAACCCGTACGTCGGCCGTACCAGCGAAGCGCTGTGGAACGGGATGATCGAGCTCTACGGCTTGCCCGAGGCGGCGGATCGTTTGACTGCCCGGCAGTGGGAGCTTGGAATCAGCGAACTTCCGAACTCGGGTATTGAGGAATCGGACGGATTGACGGAGCTTTTGGCCGATATCAAGCGAAAAGGACTTCGCGCCACCGTCGCGTCTTCGTCGAGAATCAGTTTCATCCGGGCCGTTTTCGACCACCTGAAGCTCTGGGATTGGATGGAAGGGTATACCGGAGGCGATGAGGTCGAGCACGGTAAGCCCGCACCCGACATCTATCTGAAGGCAGCGGAGAAACTGGGCGTTCCGTCGAATCGATGTCTCGCGGTGGAGGATTCGACCGCGGGCGTTCTCTCCGCCAAGGCCGCCGGCATGATTACCGTCGGTTACAAGAACCCGACCTCGGAGGGTCAGGATGTCTCTGCCGCGGACTTTACGGTCCGAAGCCTCCGGAGAATCGGCGCAATCCTGGACGAACTCATCTTGAAGTGACCGGAGAGAACGGGCCGGAGCCCGTCCTATGAAGCGAAACGGCGGGAATGGACCGGAAATTATCTTTCGCGGTAAAACAGCCCGGTGCCCGATACGATAATTATTCGTCTCGCAACGTAGAATAATCGAGGAAAACGGAGAATAATCGAAAATCTGCGAGAATATTTACGATTTCTATTGACACGACCGGGGAGTGCCCTTATTATAGGGAAGCGCTTAGTATTGAAGGGGCGCCTTTACATGCATGAAGACCTAAGGAGGAATACCGATCATTATGAAGACATACGTAGCGAAAGCCGGCGAGATCGAACGCAAATGGTTCGTCGTCGATGCCCAGGGACTGAAGCTCGGCCGTCTGTCGACCGAGGTGGCAAGCATTCTTCGCGGCAAGCACAAGCCGACGTTTACGCCTTTTCTGGATTGCGGCGACTTTGTCATCGTCATCAATGCCGAGAAGGTAGAGCTGACCGGCAAGAAGCTTGATCAGAAAATGTACCGTTATCACACCGGATATCCGGGTGGACTCAAGGAAACAACATATCGGAAGCTGATGAGCACCAAGCCGGAGAAAGCCGTTGAGATGGCGGTCCGTGGCATGCTCCCCAAGAATGCTTTGGGGCGTCAGATGTATAGGAAGCTCAAGGTGTACGCCGGACCGACTCACGAGCACGCCGCGCAGAAGCCAGAGCCGCTGACGATTGAAGCATAAAAGGGGAGGTATCGATACCATGGTTAAGAAATCCACAAAGGTTTATTTTTACGGAACCGGCCGCAGGAAAGATGCCATCGCCTGTGTGCGCATTTTTCCCGGCACGGGAGTGATTACGGTCAACGATAAGGATATCGACGAGTATTTCGGAATGGAAACCCTTAAGCTCATTATCCGCCAGCCGCTCGTTGCGACGGGTACCGTCGGCAAGTTCGACCTGGTGTGCAAGGCTGTCGGCGGCGGCGTTTCCGGTCAGGCCGGAGCCATTCGTCATGGTTTGTCCAGAGCACTGCTCAAGGCGGACGAGGAAGCGTATAAGGCGATTCTGAAGAAGGCCGGTTTCCTGACACGTGACTCCAGAATGAAGGAGAGAAAGAAGCCCGGCTTGAAGAAAGCGAGAAAGGCTTCGCAGTTCTCCAAGCGCTAATGCTCTTCCGGCATCGCTTTGCGGTCGGGATTCGAGCGCTTCGGCCGAGTCCTTCTCGAGCCGAAACGGATTTTATCGAGATGTACAAGCGGCGTACCGGGCACAACCTGCCGGGTGCGCCGTTGTTCTTTTTAAAAGCAAGAGGTGGCATATGCTGGTAATAAAGAATGTTCGAATCGTAACCATGGATGACTCGCGGGTCATCGAAAACGGTTTTCTCATCGCGCGGGACGACTTGATTCTGCGAGTCGGAGAGACTTCACATCTCAACCTGGCGGAAATCGAGAAGGACGCGACGGTAATCGACGGCGGCGGCGGATGGCTGCTTCCCGGTTTGATCGACGCACATTCTCATCTGGGCCTTTTCGATGACAGCCTGGAT
>CAYGIB010000088.1:0-7267 GCA_964349735.1 uncultured Oscillospiraceae bacterium
TGATTCTTCCGTGCCGTAATGCTTCGGAAAAATCGCAAATATTCAACGCTACTCGATTATATGGGTAAGAGGCAGTTGCGTCAAGAATATGTACGCGGAAAAGAATAAGCAGGACCTTCTTTTCGAGCACCGAAATATCGGCAAAAATGCCTGCAATCTGAGAAGGAAGGCGCTCGAGGAACGGCGGCATCTTCCGGCCTCGAGGATTGCCCTTCAGCGGGCAGATTTATATTGCTCAATTATGCGAAAAGCGATAAGATTAACCTAAGTCAGAACGATTTTGCATTTTGGGGGGAGCATGAACGACGAGCTTAAGGACATCATATACAGTGACCTGTATCGATATACCGGCAATAAACGCAGGTTATCAAAAGTGTATTTGACGTACCTTCAAGAGTGTATGTCCAGCCCGGAATTTCGATTCCTAAGCACTTTGCGCAGAACGCAGTACTATTTTTTTCAAGCCCAGTCGGAAGAGAAGCCTCTGAAGCGCTTCTGGGATACCCTTCTTTTTCGCTTCCACAATGCAAGACTCGACAGCAAATCTCATCAGTATCATTTTCAGATTCCCTATGAAACCAAGATAGGAAAGGGCTTATACATCGCCCATTACGGAAGACTGATTATTCACCCTCAATCGGTCATCGGACACAATGTCAATATTTCGACCGGCGTCGTCATCGGAACCCAGTTCCGCGGGCCCAGAAAGGGTGCGCCGACCATCGGAAATTATGTATGGATCGGAGCGAACGCCTTGATTATCGGCAATATCCGGATTGGCAATAACGTTTTGATCGCGCCGGGAGCGTATATCAACTTCGATGTTCCCGACAACTCAATCGTCATCGGCAACCCCGGTTTGATTCGCCGCTCTCCCGGTGCAACACTTGGATATATCAATAACACGATTCTTTTCGACGAATATAATGTCCGGTCAGGAGAGCCGACGAGATGATTTCGGACGTCCGCGAATACCGGCTTCCCGCTTCTTTTTTCTCCGGCAATCGGAAACGACTTCTCGAAAAGCTTCCGGAGAAATGTTGCGTCGTGCTTTTCGCGGGAGAACCTGTGTATATTTCTGACGGCACGGAGTACCGTTTTCGTCCGGATCGCAACTTCTATTATCTGGCCGGGGTAGAGCAAGCAGATTCCGTTCTGATTATTCGTGCGAACGGGTCACAGGTCCGCTCGACGTTATTCATCCACTCCAACGATCCCCTGAAGGAGCGCTGGACGGGTAAACGGATGACGTCGTCAGAAGCGAGGGAGAGGAGCGGAGTCGACGAGGTTTGCTTTTTGGAGACTCTCGAGGACATTCTTTCGTCGATATTGGAGGACGGATCCATTGTTATCGCTTCGGATTCCGGTTTTCGACCCGGACCTGCCGGTCGTTTTTTCGAAAGGGTCAAGAAGCTTCGGGGAGAGGACGGCGTGCTGTCGATTTCGCCGATTATGTCGCGGCTCCGAATGAAGAAGCACACCTGTGAGATTGAAATGATTCGCAAAGCAATCGAGCTTACGGATCTGTCCATTCGCGAGGCCCTTGTTCTCTTACGCGCCGGTACCAGCGAGCTTCAGTTGTATGCCGCCATGAATGCTACTATGAATCGGCTGGGTTGCCTGGAGCCGGCTTTTGCGACGATTGTCGCAGCCGGCGAAAATGCTTTCTATTTACACCATTCGGAGCCCAGCGGCTATATAATACCGAAGGGGATTATGATTCAAACCGATGTCGGGGCTGCCGTTGCCGGGCTCTGCGCCGATATATCACGCGCATATCCGTCGGCGGGTATCTTTTCCGCTCGGCAGGGCGCCCTATACGATGCGGTGCTTCGGTGCCAGGAGGAGATCATTCGCATGATTCGTCCGGGTGTAACGATTTCTGACATCAACAGGGCTTTTCGAGAGGCTGCCGTCAAGGAACTGTTAAGCATGGAGATTATTCGAGAAGAGGAGAGCGCGGGAATCGGGGAGTACCTCTGGCACAACGCCGCGCACCATCTCGGAATGGATGTGCATGATGTGTGCATTAAGGACATTCCTCTGGAAGCACAGGCGGTTCTCGCCGTGGAGCCCGGTATATACGTACGAGAATGGAAAATGGGTTTCCGAATCGAAGACGATGTGCTCGTAACCGACACCGGATGCGAGGTTTTGTCTTCGTTTATTTCCCGCGACCGCTTTGAGGTCGAGGAACTCCTTGGGATGTCGGGGGGGATGTAACCTTGCCGTTCGGTATCAATCCCGCTCTTTTTATCGTTTTGGTTGCGGCGGGCGTTTTGGTTCTGATTGCCGGAGCGATGCTTGTGGTATATGTGTTCGCGCTCAAAGCCTATCATCGGATTTTCGATCGGCCTTTTCCGCGGCCGCCGTACGATAAATCCCCGTTGAAGATCGAGCAGGATACGATTTTTGGTCGCGGAAAGAACTGGTTTTATACCAATCGTATGGATTTTCTGGATATTCAGATTACATCCTATGACCGGATTAAGCTCGCGGCGTATTATCGTCCCGCCGACAGCAAGAAAAGTCGGACATTGATCATCCTGATTCACGGCTGGCGCGACCATCCATCGGATATGGGGGCGTACGCTCAAATGCTCCTTTCAAAGACCGATTGCCATATCCTGATTCCCCATCTCCGGGCACACGGTATGAGCCAGGGCCGTTTCATCGGATATGGACTGTACGATAGCCAGGACCTCGTTTTTTGGGTGCGGTTCATGGAAAAGCGGCTGGGAAATTCCTTGAAGATAATTCTTTTCGGGCGATCGATGGGCGCGACCGCTGCACTATTGGCGGCTGCCAGCCATAAACTGCCCCCCTCGGTTGCCGGCATCATTGCGGACAGTCCCTTTGACAGTCTGGAAAAACAACTTTTGCATATCTTTCGCCGCCGGTATCATTTCCGCGGGCGCATGATTATCCGGCTGATTTGCCGAATCGCCGAATCAAGAATCGGGTTTCCGGTCCGGCGAGCGGTCGTTTCGCCCATAGCAGGCAAAATCAAGTTTCCGGTGTTAATCATTTACGGATCGGAGGATACGTTTGTCCCTCCGGAGATGAGCGAGAACATATATGACCGGCTGGTTTGCCCGAAACGCCTGGTCATGGTCGAAAAGGCTAAGCACATAATGGCATTTGACGCTTCTCCTCGAAAATATTCCGACGAGGTCGAGAAATTCTTAAAAGTGTGCAAGGCGATTTAGGGGTAATGTGGCGAATCATTTTTTATACGCGCATCAAATGACAATGTATCGCTGTTTGGGCTGTATACCATAAGGTTGCTTTTTTTGAACTATCGTTATAGAATCAAGGATGCAAACGGGGAGCTGGCCCGACAAAGCCGGCTGAGAGGACGTATTTAGGGACGTCGACCCAGATAACCTGAACCGGATAATGCCGGCGGAGGGACCATAGCGGAAGCGTATCGAGCTTCTCCTTGTTCATCTGTCGGACATAAAGGAGGAGTTTTTTATGTCTGATTTTAATCTTTCTTCGAAAATTCGCCGAGAGAGAATCCTTGCCGTCTCGACCGGCGGCATCTGCATTGCGACCGCTTTTGTTCTTTCATGGATTAAGATCTTTACAATGCCGCAAGGCGGTTCGGTAACGCCGGCTTCCATGCTGCCGATTTTCTTTTTTGCCTTATGCTTTGGACCGGCATGGGGATTCGGTGCAGCTTTTGTATTCAGTCTCCTTCAGTTAATCGGCGGATATTTTATTATGCCGGTCCAGATTCTTCTGGATTACACACTCGCATATACGGCGTTGGGTGTGGCAGGCTTTTTTGCAGCTCCTCGAGAAATAAGAATCGAGTGCAGCAGTATTCTCGCTCGTCTCTCGATGATTCCCGTATATAAGATGGTGCTTAGCGTGCTTTTGGGCATTTCTTTGCGCATGCTCTGTTCGCTTCTTTCCGGAGTGTATTTTTTCGCCGAGTATGCAGGCACAGAGAACCCGTGGATATACTCCGTTGTTTATAACGGAGCCTATTTACTGCCGGAAGCTATTTTAACTATTTTCATACTGATCATCGTTATGTTGGCTACCCGAGCCTATCGACCGCGCAAAAAGGAAACGGTTGCCACGGAAGATTTCAAATAAGGCGCATCATATTAACGCATCGGAGAAAATGCACCGAGACCTTTGAATATCAAGGTGAATCCGGCCGCTCGAAAAGATATAAACGACAAAAATTTCCCCCTGTTACCGGATTTATGCTATCATACTAGGAAACTGTTGGAGAACTGGAATCACTGGAATCGCGGAGGTTTTGTTGTATGGCTAAGATTTTCGAGGAAGAGTCACGGACATTCAGTGAATACTTATTGATTCCGAATTTAACAACCGCGGTAAATACGCCCGATCAGGTGGACCTGGCCACTCCGATTTGCAAGTACAGAAAAGGAGTTGAAGAGCCGAAGCTTACGATCAATATCCCAATGGTATCCGCGATTATGCAATCCGTTTCCGATTCGGAAATGGCAATCGCATTAGCCAGAAGCGGGGGGATTTCATTCATCTTCCAGTCCCAGCCGGTCGAGAGCCAATGCGAGATGGTTCGCAAGGTTAAGAAGTACAAAGCCGGACTGGTGACATCCGATTCGAATCTTACACCGGACAACACGCTCGCGGATGTGCTTGAACTTCGCGAGAGAATGGGTCACAGGACGGTTGCCGTCACGCATGACGGCACGCCCAACGGGAAGCTGCTCGGTCTGGTTACGTCAAGAGATTACCGGGTCAGCCGGATGGATCCGTCCACGAGAGTTGCGGATTTTATGACTCCATTTGACCATCTCGTGTTTGCCCCGGAAGGTACAACGCTTAAGGAAGCGAACGATATCATTTGGGAACACAAGATCAACCAGTTGCCGATTGTCGATAAAGATGACAGGCTGGTAGGTCTTGTTTTTCGTAAGGATTATGAATCGCATAAGGAAAACCCAATCGAGCTTCTGGACAATCAGAAGCGGCTCCTGACCGGCGCCGGAATCAACACGAGGGATTACATGGAACGCGTTCCGGCGTTGGTGCATGCCGGGGCGGATGTCCTGTGCATCGACTCCTCGGACGGATTTTCACAGTGGCAGGAAGAGACGCTTAGGTGGGTGAAGCAGAATTTTCCTGAAGTGCCGATCGGGGCCGGTAATGTTGTTGACGCAGAGGGCTTTCGGTTTCTGGCGGATGCGGGAGCGGACTTTATAAAGGTCGGCATCGGAGGCGGATCCATTTGTATCACACGGGAACAGAAGGGTATCGGTTGCGGACAAGCCTCGGCGGTGCTCGCCGTTTCTGCGGAACGGAAGAAGTATTTCGAGGAAACCGGTTGCTACATACCGATTTGCTCCGACGGAGGAATTGTGCTTGACTATCACATGACATTAGCCCTTGCGATGGGAGCCGACTTTATGATGCTCGGCCGATACTTTGCGCGTTTTGACGAGAGTCCGACGCGAAAGATGTTGGTGGCGGGCAACTACGTCAAGGAATATTGGGGAGAGGGTTCGAACCGGGCAAGAAACTGGCAGCGTTACGATGACGGCGGAACCGGGGGAAAGATGTCCTTTGAAGAGGGCGTCGATTCGTATGTTCCCTATGCCGGAACACTCAAGGACAATCTGGATACATCACTGGCCAAGATCAAATCGACGATGAGTTCTTGCGGTGCTTCAAGTATCGAGGAATTCCAGCAGAAGGCTCGTATGGTCGTCGTTTCCGCCACATCGATTGTGGAGGGAGGCGCTCATGACGTTATTCAAAAGGACAATGACCGGCCGAGATAACGGAATCGGTTGACAAACGGCCGAAAAGGAATAATAAATATATCATAAGAATCACAACGTGAATGAAGAAGGAGACAACATGTCAGAGAATGAGTTAAATGCATTTACCGTCGAAGGACTGAAGCGCCTTCAGGATGAACTGGCCGAGAGAAAAACAGTGAAAGCCGCCGAAATCTCCGAACGTCTGAAGGATGCCCGGGGTCAGGGAGATCTGACCGAGAACTCCGAGTATGACGATGCCAAGGAGGCACAGGCCAAGAATGAGACGCGCATTATGGAACTGGAAGAGATTCTTAAGAATGCTCGCGTGATTGATGAAGAGGAAATCAGCAAAACCAAGGTATCGCTTGGCTCGTTAGTGAATCTGCGAGACGAGCAAACCAAGGAAGAAACTCAGTACAGCCTCGTTAATCCGAACGAGGGGGATATTTTCATGAATCGCATTTCTTCGGATTCGCCGGTCGGTCAAGCGATCCTGGGCAAAAAGAAAGGCCAGATTGTGGACGTTCAGACCACCTCGGGCACCTTCAAGTACAAGATTACGAAGATCGGCAAACCGGAATAATGCGAGAATACCCCTCTTTACGAAAGGATTCATCAATACATGCAAGATCCAAACGATAACCCTTCCCGCCCGGAGGATTCAATCCTCGATATGCAGGAACAGATACTCATACGCCTCGAAAAGCTCCGTGATCTCGCCGGCGAGGATCTCGATCCTTTTGACGAACTCGTTTTTCTCGTTACGCACCATTCATCGGATATCATCGAACGGTTTGAGGAAATGGAGGGCACTGAAGTCTCCGTTGCGGGGCGTATATTGTCCAGACGCGGTATGGGAAAGGTCAGCTTTTGCGATCTTCATGACCGACGCGGCAGAATCCAGATTTTTACGAAAATTGATGCGGTCGGTGAAGAGGCTTACGAGCGGTGGCAGAAGCTCGATATCGGCGATATCGTCGGAGTTCGGGGAGAAGTATTCCGCACCCGGATGGGTGAAATATCCATCCGTACCAAGGAGTACACTCTTTTGACCAAGGCATTGCGTCCGCTTCCCGATAAATTTCACGGACTCAAGGACACGGAAACCCGTTATCGTCAGCGCTACATCGATTTAATCGTCAATCCGGAGGTTCGCAACACATTCGAGAAACGCTCGCAAATCATTCGGGGAATCAGAAACCATCTGGATCGGGCGGATTATATTGAGGTTGAGACGCCGATTCTCAATGCGATTCCGGGAGGAGCCTCTGCAAGGCCTTTTGTCACGCATCACAATACCTTGGATATCGACATGTATCTGCGCATCGCGCCCGAATTATATCTTAAGCGGCTCATTGTCGGCGGGTTTGAGCGCGTCTACGAGATTGGACGACTATTCAGAAACGAAGGAATGTCGGTGAAGCACAATCCTGAATTTACTGCGGTAGAGTTATATCAAGCATATACAGATCTTCGGGGCATGATGTCTCTTTGCG
>CAYGIB010000089.1:0-7240 GCA_964349735.1 uncultured Oscillospiraceae bacterium
TTCCTCCGCTCTTTGCATCGTTGAGGAGCTGAGTATTGTCGGTGGATGCAACGTGCAGTTCGCGCAACACCCGATTTTACCGGATTACGCAGTGATTGAAGTGAACCCGAGGCTTTCGCGTTCTTCGGCGCTTGCGTCAAAGGCAACCGGTTATCCGATCGCGAAGGTCGCGGCAAAAACAGCATGCGGATACACCCTCGATGAAATTCCAAACGAGGTCACGGGCAAGACCAAGGCCTGCTTCGAGCCTGCCGTCGATTACGTTGTTGCCAAAATTCCTAAGTTTCCGTTCGATAAATTTGTGAAAGCCAAGAAGACTCTCGGCACACAGATGAAGGCAACCGGGGAGGTCATGTCCATTGGGAACACAGTCGAAAGTGCCCTTATGAAGGCCGTCCGGTCTCTGGAAATGAACGTGAACGGGCTTTTTGTGCCTTGGGTAAATAATCTTTCGGATGAGGCGCTTTTCGAGCATTTGCAAATCGTGGAGGACATGCGCCTTTTCTTTCTCGCCGAATATATTCGCCGGGGACACGGCATTGACGAGATTTATACTATGACGCTCGTCGACAAGTTTTTCCTCCGAAAAATCGCGAACATTGTGCGAGTCGAGGAACAGTTGATTCAGTGTCGAAGCAAAAAGGCTCCATCAGACGACCTTTTGACTGTTGCCGTCAAAATGAGCTTCACTGACACATACATCGCCTGGTTGATTCAATCTGATGCTGCTTCCATCCGCAATCAAAGGAAGGCGCTGGGCCTTTTACACACCTACAAAATGGTCGATACTTGTGCGGGCGAGTACAAAGCGGTTACGCCTTACTACTATTCTACCTTTGATACCCTTAACGAGGCCGAACCGACCGAGCGCAAAAAGGTTCTCGTGATCGGCTCCGGCCCGATTCGTATCGGTCAGGGAATCGAATTTGACTACTGCTCGGTTCATTCTGTGTGGGCGCTTCGCGAGTTGGGTTACGAGGCAATTATCGCAAACAACAATCCGGAAACCGTCTCTACCGATTATGACACCTCCGACCGTTTGTATTTTGAGCCCCTTACTGCGGACGACGTTCGTGCGATTCTCGAAAACGAGAAACCGTACGGATGCATCTGCCAATTTGGCGGGCAGACGGCTATTAAGCTCATTAAGGCCGTCTCGGATATGGGCGTTCGGATTCTGGGAACCTCCGCGGATATGGTCGATGCGGCCGAGGATCGGGAGCGTTTCGATAAAATCCTGGAGGAATGTAGTATTAAGCGACCTCAGGGCGGAACGGTTTTTACCGTCGAGGAAGCGCTCGCGATGGCCAATCTGCTGAGTTACCCGGTGCTCGTCCGGCCTTCCTATGTTCTGGGCGGTCAGGGAATGGCCATCGTCAACAGTGACGACGAAATGAATGAATATATGCGGATAATAAACCTTGTGGAGCAGGAGCACCCGATTCTTGTCGATAAATATCTGCGCGGGGTCGAACTCGAAGTCGACGCGGTTTGCGATGGCGAGGAAATCCTCATTCCGGGCATCATGGAGCACCTCGAGCGTGCCGGAGTCCACTCCGGAGATTCTATATCTATTTTTCCGGCTTACATACCCGAAAAGATCCGCGAAATCATCATCGACTATACCCGGAGACTGGCTTTTTCGCTCAGCGTTATCGGACTGGTAAATATTCAATTTATACTCTTCAATGATGAAGTGTATGTCATTGAGGTCAACCCGAGATCCTCTCGGACGGTTCCGTACATCAGCAAGGTGACCGGCATCCCGATTGTCGACATTGCGACACGAATCATGCTCGGCGCAAAGCTTAGCGACTTTTCATATGGAACCGGCCTGTATGCGCGTTATCCGTGGGTGTATGCGATTAAAGCGCCCGTTTTCTCGTTCGAAAAGCTCCACGATGTCGACGCGAGCCTCGGCCCGGAAATGAAGAGCACTGGCGAAGTTCTCGGATTATCGACGCGTTACTCCGAGGCGATGTTCAAGGCGATCCTCGCTTCCGGATTTAAGTTTCCGTCCAAGAATACCGGTGTTTTCTTAACGGTACGTGACAGCGACAAATCGGATCTGGTCCCTCTTGCGGACAAACTGAACCGTCTCGGTTATAATCTTTACGGGACCGGCGGTACGGCAAATTACCTCAATCGATACGGTATACCGACTAATACGGTCCGGAAGATTGAAGAGGAGTCCCCGAACGCCCTCGATCTCATCAAGAGCGGTCGAATCCGGCTATTGGTGAACACCGAGGGCAACGCCTCCGTAATGATTCACAACGGTTTCCGCCTGAGGAGAACTTGCATTGAACACGGGGTTCCGATTATCACCTCTCTGGATACGCTCGTTGCTGTTCTGGAGTGTCTGGAGACCGACATGAAGCCGACAGATCTTACTGTCTATGAGATATCCGAATTTGCTAAACTTGTTCGTGAGACCCGAACCCAATCGATTCCTCAGAACGAGCTGCCCCCGGAAAACAAAATGCTGTTAAAATAGTAGGCGTATATGAAAAAAGAATATTCTGCAAAGCTGGTTCAAGCCAAAAGGATCAACGGCGACTCGTCGCTATTAACCTTTCTGTGCCCCGAAATCGCTTCATCCTCCATGCCCGGTCAGTTTGTCAACATCTCGTGCTCGAAGCTCCTTAAGCGCCCCTTCGGTGTCTGTGAGGTCGACCCGGAGCGCGGGTACTTTTCGATCGGCGTCCGCGAAGTCGGTGAGGGAACTCGAGAGATTTGCGCCTATACGCCGGGTCAGATGGTTCAAGTGCTCGGCCCATTGGGGAATACCTTTCCGATGGAAGGCGCATCCAAATTGATTCTTGTCGGCGGCGGGACCGGCGTCTATCCGCTGTATTTTGCCTTATCCGGCGCTCGAAAAGCTTCGATTCCTACGATTACCATCTGCGGCTTCCGATGTTCCGGCGATTCTTGCATGGTAGATGAATTCAGGGATTGCGCTGACCGCTTTATTGTCACCTCAGATGCAGGAGACCTCGGCCTGCACGGAAATGTGCTGGACGCTCTGAACCGGCTGAACGAGGAGGAGATTTCGGGAGCGACGGTTATTACGGTCGGGCCGGATATCATGATGAATAAAGTGTCCGAATGGGCTGCAGGGAAGGGGCTTCCTTGCTATGTATCCCTGGAACGCCGGATGGCATGCGGGGTCGGTATGTGTCTGGTGTGCACCTGCAAGATAAAAAACAAGAGCCACGAGGGAGCTTTTGAGAATATACGCTGCTGCGCGGACGGACCGATTTTCGATTCAAGGGAGGTGATCTGGTGAGCATACAGGCAAAGGTCGGCGGCCTGACACTGTCTTCTCCTTTGGTGATTGCTTCCGGAACCTGCAATTTCGGTCGAGAGCTTTCTGAATACATTCATTTTTCGGATATCGGCGGAATCTGTTCCAAGGGGCTTACACTGGCTCCCCGGGCAGGGAACGAAGGCTGCCGGGTAGCGGAGACACCCTCGGGAATGTTAAACAGTGTCGGTCTTCAGAACCCGGGAGTCGAATATTTTATTAATCATGATTTGGATTTTGTTACGTCTCTCGGAACGAGGGTCATTGTTAATGTAGCCGGACACAGTATGGACGATTATATTCAGATGGCCGCTCGTTTGAATGAGCATGCCGGCAAAATCGATGTGCTTGAACTGAACCTGTCCTGCCCGAATGTGAAACAAGGCTGCATGATTATCGGCTCATCCCCGATAGAAATCAGGGAGCTGGTCAAAAAGGTCCGTTCCGTTACGTCACTTCCCCTGTGGGTAAAGCTCACGCCGAACGTCACATCAATTGCCGACACCGCTCTGGCCGCCCAGGAGGGCGGGGCGGATGCCGTCGTTGCAATTAACACACTTTTAGGAATGGCTATTGATGTAAAGACACGTCGGCCGATTCTCCGCAACAATACCGGCGGATTGTCCGGTCCGGCGATTAAGCCGGTTGCGCTGCGAATGGTCAGTGAATGTTTCCGTGTCCTGGACATTCCCGTGGTCGGTTGTGGAGGGGTCATGGATTATAAAGATGTTCTGGAGTTTATGATTGCCGGTGCTTCCGCCGTTGAAATCGGCACGGCCGTAATGATTCATCCGACCATCCCGATAAAAATAGTTGAAGAACTTCGCAATTACGCAGAAAGTAACAATATCAGCGAACTATCCGATATCGTCGGAACACTGGAACTATGGGGGTAATTTTTATGGAAAATCGTATTATCGATTCACTGTTTGCAACCGACGCCGTGCGCGTCAGCGATCCGGAAGCCCCTTTTTGGTATGCTTCCGGGCGATTGGGGCCTTTTTATATCAATACGCATTTCCTATTAAGCAACGAGATCGAGGCTCTGGAGCTCTTATCGATTATCGAAGCCGCCTCCGGCAGCGACCGACTGACCTTTCCGAAACTTCTTCTGGATCATCTGCTTCAGATATACCATCGTTCGGAGTCTTTTCGAACCGTTACTGATTTGATTATTGATGAGGCTTCCAGGCTTTCCTTTGATTTTATTTCGGGCGGAGAAAGGCGCGATTTCTTCTTTTCGATGCTTCCCGCATATTTTCTCAAGAAACCTCACCTGTCGATCTTTAAGGACTTTCAGGCAGTATATACTACCGACAACTTTTCAAACAGCGTACATGCTTTCGAAGCTGACCTTTCCGGCAAAAAAGCACTTCATATCGCCGACCTCGTTACCGAAGCCTCGAGCTATACGCGTGTCTGGATTCCCGTCATCCGCGAGTCCTCCGCTTTGATTTCCGACACTCTCGCAGTCGTAGACAGACTTCAGGGAGGAACAGATAACCTTGCTGCCGAAGGCGTTTCTCTCCATACTCTGACACAGATAAAACCGGAGTTTTTCGAAAAGGCCCTTGAGAGGAATAAAATCTCGGAACCACAGTACCGGATGGTCCTAGACTTCATGAAGAGCCCTTCCGATTACATGGACTCTTTCCTTTTAACTCACCCGAACTTCATCGCCGATCAGCTTGATCTCGGGGGCAAGGCGAAGGAGCGGGCGGAGCTTGCGATTTCTAAGGGTTATGCAAAGTCGACGGAATGCAACGGATGATCCGGAAGTTCTCCGCAAAGATCGTCGCGCCGGTAATGAGAACCTCACCGGTTCACGGTGTCCCGTATCTGCTGATTCGCTCGCTCAGAAGGAGCGCCGTCATCCGAATCACGGGCGAGGGTGTGGTGCATCTTATGGCTCCGAAGTCCTTTACGCTTGCATATGCCGATGAAGTCATCGACCTTCGTCACAGCTGGATCGAGAAGCGAAAAGCCTCTCTTTCCGAGCGTATCGCCATTCCCTCTTGTGAGGAAAAAGACAAGCCAATCCTGGCCGATTACGTCCGGGCGAGAGCGACGGCTCTAATCTCCCGGTATGAAGGAAAGAAGCCCAAACGCATCTTCATTCGTTTTTCCAAAACCTCTTGGGGTTCGTGTTCTACTCTGGGCAACATCTCTCTGAGCGGATATCTCTATTACCTGCCGGATGAGCTTCTGGAGTACGTTCTGTTCCATGAGCTGAGTCATCTGTATTGCATGAACCATTCAAAGGAATTTTGGAATCATTTGAATACCGTACTGCCCGAGCCAAAGCTTCTCCGAAAGAAGCTGTCCCAATACATTCTTCCAAGATAGTCCTTTCTTTACGGCATTGAATCCAAATGCCGCATCGTTTATACTTAAAAGGTATTTTTCTTGCCAGCGACGTGTTGAAGGGGGATTTTCGAAGATGAAAAAGATTCCGTATTATGAAGTCCGTGAAATTCACGACTTAAGGGACATGCTCCGGCAGAGTGTCAAGATTTTTAGCGACAAAACCGCTTTCATGATCAAGAAGAACAGGGGAGAGCCCTATACAAATGTGTCTTACCGCGCATACGGGGCCGATGTTGATGCGTTCGGAACCGCCTTGACCCGCTTTTCCGGTAAAGAATCCCGCGTGGCGATTCTATCCGAGACGCGATATGAGTGGTATGTTTCATATCTGTCGACAACCAACGGCATCGGAACCGTCGTCCCGATTGACAAGGAGCTTCCGCAGAACGAGATTGCGAGCCTTCTGAATCGTTCGTACTCGGACATCTTGATATACTCTTCTTCCAAGCAGCCGGTCATTGATGAGATTAAGGATAAGATTCCTACGGTGAAGCATTTCATTTGTATGGATCCAATTAAGGAGAATGAAAATACTCATTATTTCTGGAATCTTCTCGAAAACGGCAAAGAAATGATTGAGAAGGGAAACCGCGATTTTCTCGACGCCGAGTTGAATGCAGAAGAAATGACAATTCTGCTATTTACCAGCGGTACAACCGCCAAATCCAAGGCTGTCATGCTTTCACAAAGGAATATTTGCGTGAACCTCGAGGGCATGTGCAAGATGGTCTACATCGATCCTTCCGATGTGTTTCTATCGGTGTTGCCGATTCACCACACCTATGAATGCACATGCGGCTTCCTCTGTCAGATATACAGGGGCTCGACCATCGCTCAATGCGAAGGTTTACGGTATATCACCCAGAACCTGAAGGAATCGCAGGCGACCGGGATACTCGCGGTTCCTCTGATGCTCGAGATGTTTCATCGCGCGATTATGAAGAAAGCCAAGGCGGACAAGAAAATGGCAAGGAAGTTCGCGCTCGGACTGTTCATAACCAGTACGCTACGCGCTTTCGGCGTTGATAAACGACGTGAAATTTTTCACGCAGTACACGACGGCTTCGGAGGAAAGCTTCGAATGCTCATTTCCGGCGGAGCCGGAATCGACCCCAAGATTCTTGCGGACATGCAAAAGCTGGGATTTCTTTGCCTCCAGGGATACGGGCTGACCGAGTGCGCTCCGATACTCGCGTTGAACCGCGATGTCGATTTCAATGACCGTTCCGCAGGTCTTCCTTTGCCCGGCGTAGATATTCGCATTGTCGACAAGGATGAGAACGGAATCGGAGAAATCATCGGAAAAGGCCCCAATATCATGCTGGGTTATTACGAGAATGAAGAGGCCACCAAGGAAGCGATTGATACCGAAGGCTTCTTCCACACCGGCGACTTAGGCTATATCGATGAGAACGGCTTTGTTATCATTACCGGCAGAAAGAAAAATGTCATCATTTCTAAGAACGGCAAAAATATCTTCCCCGAGGAAATTGAAGGACTCCTGTCCAGATCTCCTTTTATCGCAGAATCGCTGATTAGCGGCGAAGACGACGGAAAGGATGACAT
>CAYGIB010000090.1:0-7158 GCA_964349735.1 uncultured Oscillospiraceae bacterium
TTTTTAGGTTGTTACTAACATTCCTTTTGGATCACTTTTCGGGGAGCAGGTCAAGGCAACGGTAGATTCCGATAAAATGAAACGCATTGAGATGTTTAGAAGCAACTTGCTCGCAAACAAAGAATTGAGCATTTTCGATCGTCACGCGTTTGAAAGCAATATTGAAAAGGCGATAATCGGCGGTTATGATGAGGATGGAAACGCAGATCCCTACCTCATCACGTTTATATATAAAGCCGGTTTGAAAAGCAAGATTGATGGAACTCAGGTGATGACACAGAAACCAAAATACGGGACGAATTTAAGGCAAAGAAGTGTGTCTTCCTTTTGTTCTGATGATCGTCAAAATCAGTCTTGTAAAGCAGGTAAACACAAACCCCATCACGAGGATGTTGATACAATAGGAAAAGGGCTGGAGATGGTTCAATAGAAGGAGACTCGCAAATGATTCAGAGCGATATGATCGCGCCTTGCGGCTTAGATTGCGCGCTCTGCAGGAGAGCGCTTCAAGCAGAAAATCCCTGCATGGGGTGCCGCGGGCCGGATGAGGGGAAATCCGATTTTTGCCTCAATCGCTGCATGATTCGCAGGTGCGAGAAGCTTCGGGAGCCCGGAAGCGATTTTTGCGATGTGTGCCCGTCGTATCCGTTGAGGATGTACTGGAGAAAGAAACCCGGTATACCGGGGCGTATCCGCTTTTCGAGTCGCCGACGGGCAATCTGGCGTATATCCGAAAGCACGGTATGGAGGCGTTCCTCGGCAAAGAGCGCGCCGATTGGACTTGCGTAGATTGCGGCGGAGTCATTTGCGTGCATTCCGGTGTTTGCAGCGTTTGCGGTAAGGCATTCGGGGACCGGTCGAAGTGCGGCGGTTGAGCCCTCGAAGCGCGTTTTTCTGCGGAGACGGGAGCTATGTAATTTTGATGCTTTCAGTTATGCATTTCTGATGGATTGGACAATTCGCTGGTTTGTTGAGTAATTGTCAAAGTTCGTCTGAGTCCTCGCATGACAGACGATCCCAAGCTAAACCTGCCGCGCATTGTAGACTATCCCAGCAGAAACCCGATGTTATTTTGAATCGCGCTTGCGATCCGGGGCTTATTCATCGTATAGATGTGGATGCCGCCGAAGCCGTTACTGACCAGGTCCAGGATCTGCTCGGAGGCGTGCAGAATGCCCGCCTGCGCCATCGCCTCGGGGTCGTCTCCCCAGCGGGAAAGAAGCGTTTGCATCCGCGGAGTCACGGATGTGCCGGAAATCGCAATCATGCGCTCCAGCGACTGGACCGATGTGACCGGCATCACGCCGACGATGATCGGGACTTTGATTCCAGCGCCGCGTAATCGGGCGGCAAAGTCATAGAATTTTTGATTGTCGAAAAAAAACTGCGTCACGAGAAAATCGACGCCGCGATCCACCTTTTCGCGAAGACAGCGAATGTCTTCACCGGGGCCGACCCGATCCGGGTGTCCCTCCGGATGGCAGGCTGCGCCGATGCAAAAATCACCGAAGGCGCGGATGTCGCTAACCAGCTCATATGCATAGCGGTAATCGTGCGGAATTGGCGCTCCGGAGTCGGGCTTGGGCGGGTCGCCGCGCAGTGCCAGAACGTTATGAATTCCATTCTCGCGCAATTCGCCGAGGATGGATTGAATATCCTGCTTGGTCGATGAAAGGCACGTCAGGTGCGCAAGCGCCGTCGTGTGATGGAGCTTCTCGATATCGGTCGCGATGCGAACGGTATTCTTCGATGTGCCTCCGCCTGCGCCGTAGGTGACCGACATATAATCGGGCGCCAGAAATGAAAGCGCCGCTACGGCCCGGGCGACCGTATCGTAGCGGTCGTCCGTCTTCGGCGGAAACACCTCAAACGACAAGGTGACCGGCTTACTGCGGATAATGTCGATGATTTTCATAAGTACGCTCCAAGTTCACAATAATGCGTATATTTTAGCATACAAACTTAAAAAAGACTCATCTAGTGCGGACTTACGAATGTGCGGATTCCGACTCATAGAATAAGGCTCCGGATTTCTGATCCGGAGCCTTATCATTCAACTCTTTTAGGTCAACCTGGTATCGATCAGGTCTTTTCCGCAATATCGAAAATCCTCGTGTCCGACCAGTTTACCTTCTTCAATCCGTAGTCGACGCGGATCGCCGGTCCCGTGTTATACGCTGAAATCGAAATCACGGCAATGTTGGTGACGGGGTCGAAATACTCCAACGTACAGCTGTACCACTCGATGACATCGACCGTCCCGGGCGGTAAATAAATCGCTGCGTAGGTTGGATAAGGGTAACTCGGCATGGTGAACACCGCGTTGAAATCATATTCACCCCAACCATTTGAAGTTTTGGTCGACGTCCCTGCGTAAGGAGCCGGCATACCTGTAATCGTCGGAACTGTATAATTGCCCACGACGATGGTGCCGGCAGGAGTAGGCGTCGGGGTAGGGGTTGCCGTCGGCGTCGGCGGTGCGGTCGTCGGGGTCGGAGTCGGTGTCGGTGTGGTTTCCCCTCCGCCCGGATCCGGTGTCGGTACAGGCGTAAATGCGTCCGAACTTCCGTAACCAGCCGAACGTAAACCGTCCACCTGAACGCGAGCCACCTCATAATCGGTTGAATAGTGCAGTTCCGTGACATCCTTTGCGGTATTCGCCCGACCCACCGCTTCGATCACGGTAAGCGATGACACACCTGTAATGATTAGAATGACGGCGATAACGACCACCATCTCTACTAATGTAAAACCTCTCTTGCTTTTCATATAATCACCCCCGCTTCGCGGAACAACATATAGCACGGTTCCTTATATCACATATTGTATCACGCTTTACCGTAATTTCACAGGATTGTGAACAAATTTCACATTTCATTCACGTCTTTATCGAAAATTATTTAGGTTTGAGGTCGACTTTTGGTACTTCTGAGCATTATTACATATTTTCGTCTATTTCTGCCGGTTATTTTCCCCCGGAGCCATCCTGCCGATGCTCTGTTTTCAACGTCTCGACCCGGCCGTTTGCATAGTCGAGCATGGCCGTCCGGTCATTTTCCAGCTCGCCGCGAAGCACCTTTTCGAGCATCTCGTCCAGAAGGATGCCCACCTCACGTCCTTCGCGCATCCCGGAACGAAGCAGGTCGGATCCGTCAATGGCTAAGCCCTTTGTCGAAAAGCACGCGCTTTCCATAAGACACCTCTGCACCGTCTCCTTCGCTTCGAGAAGCGGCTCGATTCGATCCGACGAGAGCTCCGATTGTGCTTTTGCATCGGCGATTTTCAACTCCATCAGCATATTGACGATTTCTGCTCCGTATTGATTCAGCCGGCGCCGAACCGTCTTATCGTCCGGCGAAATCGGCACACAATGAATCTTTATAAGCTTTTCGACCATGATCCTCGTCTTCGTGTCAGACTTCATTCGAAGAAGAATCTCCGATGCCATCCGGGCGCCTTCGATCTCGTGGCCATAGAAATGACCGATGCCGTCGTTGTCGAGCGTAAAGGTTCCGGGCTTTCCGATATCATGGAAAAGTGCCGCCAGCCGAAGTGTTCTCTCCGGCGGCACCGCTTCTACGACGCGGGTCGTATGCGACCATACATCATACTTGTGATGGGGATTGCGTTGATCCAATCCGCGCATTCCGCCGATCTCGGGAATCAGAACCACAAATACTCCAAAGTAATCTTCCAGCACCGGCCGAACATGCTCGCCGCACAAGAGTCCCGAAATCTCGAACCATATCCGCTCCGGGGCAATGTGTCGAAGTAAGGGGGCCTCCGCAGATAGCTCCACGGCGGTTTCCGGTTCAATCGCAAATCCGAACACCGACGCAAACCGAAGCGCGCGAAGGACGCGAAGCGCATCCTCGCGGAATCGGGACGCCGGGTCACCGACGCACCGGATCCGGCCTTTCCGGATGTCCTCCAAGCCGCCGGTATCATCGCGAAGAATTCCCTGACGATCGAGGACCAGCGTGTTGATCGTAAAATCGCGCCGAATCAGGTCCTTTTCGAGCGAGGAAGTAAATTCGACATAATCCGGATGCCGGCCGTCCGAGTAGGTACCCTCCGTTCGGTAGGTTGTGATCTCCACCGGATGACCGTCGATGATTACGGTCACCGTCCCGTGTTTGAGCCCTGCGGTCAGGGTCTTCCGGTCCGAAAACAATATAAGCATTTCTTCCGGCAAAGCATCGGTCGTCAGGTCGTAGTCCGTCGGAGTTCGGTCCATGCAAAAATCCCGGACCGAACCGCCGACGAGCCATGCTTCAAAGCCGCCCTTCGACAGTACCTCCATGCAATGAAGCACGGGGTCCGGGATCTTCATATGGTATTGGGTCTGTACCTCAATCATCGTCGCCTAAACTCTCCCGCACGCTCCCGCATGCCACGAGTCTTTAAGATATACGCAAGGAAGCACTCATGTCATTCTCCCGCATGTACCGCACGACGGCTTGGCTTTTTCGAGGTTACATCATCGTTGGTCCGAATCGGTTCAGCGTACGCTGGTGTGTTTATCTGCGATTCGGGACGTTGCAAAAAGCAGCGCCGCAATGATCAGCGGTATGACCAGAAATGATCCGAGTCCGATCAAACCCTCGTTCGAGCCGGCTTCGGAGTTGCGAATGGCTTCCAGAAACCATTGTACCATGTTCCTGGATACGATACGGTAGGATAAAGCACCGCTTTCCGCAACATCCATTTCAATCGCCAGCGGAATGACCGACATCGCGATCACGGTAACAAACTGGAGTGCGAAGTAGAGAATCACGTACACCAGAATCGGACCTCCGACACCGAATTTGTGCAGCTTCGATGTGCTGCCGAGCGAGACGGAGAAAAAGATCTGCGTCAGCCCGGATAGAATGGCCAGGGTAAAAAGGCCGATGATGGTTGCGATTGCAGCCGTTTCATGCCCGCCAAACCCGATCATGTTCAAGAAAATCTTAATCTGCTCGAAAATGTCCTGTATCGACGTCCCGGTTCCCTTCGCGATAATCACGACGGCCATCATTATGGAGCCAGCAAACACCAGGTAACTTAACGCCACCCATACAAAGGACACCAGGAGTTTGCTCCATAACAAGAGCTGCGGCTTGATGGGAAGCGTAAACGACAGGTACGCCTCATTCCCGCACATCGACTTGTAGAAGCGCCAAACGACCAGAACATAGGTGATGATCACCTCGGCAAACATCGTAATAATCAGGAGTACCAGTGTCAGTCCGACCATGGTGTCCAGATCCAAAACAACACTCACGGTCATCATCAGTACCAGAAAAACGGTCAACAGGAAAACAAACGGAATCACTCTTCTCGTCGCACGAAACTCGTGCTTTACAAGCTTACCAAACATGAAAACACCTCCCGAAAAACTTCATCGACACTCTTTCCGTATTTTTCACGAATCTTGTCCACTTCATCATGCAGCATAATTTCGCCGAATCCGAGGAAAATCACCCGGTCAAAGATCCGTTCGACATCCGCAATCAGATGCGTCGCAAAAACCATCAACGAGTCCTCGCTATATTGCTTCAACACTGCATCCAGGATGACGCTTCGTGTCGCCGGGTCGACTCCGCCGATCGGCTCGTCCAAGAGATATACCTTCGCGTCCCGGCCCATGACCAGTGTCAGCTGAAGCTTTTCCTGCATGCCCTTGGACATCGTCTTAATACGTTGCTTCGGCTCAAGGCGCAGTTGCTCAAGCATCTCCATTGCCTTGTTGCGGTCAAAGTCCGAATAGAAATCATTAAAGTAATCAATTGCGTCGACACAGCGCATCCACTCGCTTAGGTATGTCCGTTCCGGCAGATACGATACCATCGCTTTGGTTTCCACCCCCAGGGGCTTACCGCCGATTCGGATGTTACCGGAATAGTCGCTCGTCAGACCGGCAAGTATCTTCAGAAGCGTTGTTTTGCCCGATCCGTTCGGTCCGACCAGACCGACGATTTGACCGGATTCCAAGGATAGATTCATATCACAAAGCACTTCCTTGGTACCGAATCTCTTGTCTAATTTTTCGATTGAAATCATGTTCATTTCATCTTTCTCCTTACTGTTCTCATAATCACCGGTTCATGTCTCCTTTGCTTAAGTACTGCTCGGTCATGGATAGAATCTCTTGGGCTCCGAACCCCAGGAGCGACATCTGTTCCGCGTACTCCTTGATTTGAAGGGCTGCCAGACTCGCCCGAACCGTTCGCACCGTCTCTTCATCCTTTGTGATGTATCGACCGCTGGTTCGCTCCGAAAAAACGAGGTTCTCCCGCTCCAGCTCAGCAAGTGCCCGTTGAACCGTGTTCGGGTTCACCTGATACTGAACCGCTAAGTCCCGGACCGTGTCCGTCTTTTCGCCGACCGGCCAGACTCCGTTCGCGATTTTCACCTTGAAGATATTGACCAGTTGAAGATAAATCGGTGTCTTGTCATCAAACTTTTCAATCAATGATTACTCCTTTCTCCGCTTCAGGCATCGCGGACTCGTTGGGGAAACAAGAAAAAAGGTTGCTTCGGTTTCTTGTATTACCTGCTTAATACAATAATACGAGAATACCCCCTTTGTCAACCTAAATTTGTAAACAAACCACCCTTTTGTGACAAAAGTGAAAATAATAACTCAAATCTTATAGAATTCACCCCGAAAAACCGTGTATGATTCGTATATAAGTATATGAAGGGGTATGAAAATACCCCGGAAGGATGAAGCACGTGTTGAACGGTCAGCCGATATCCGACGAGGACATATTGATCGCGCAAAAGGGCGATGCTCGTGTCCGCGAGAATCTAATCGCAGACAGCATCCCTTGGATCAGGAAAGTTGTGCGCAAGCACACCTTCATGATTTCCGTCGAGAACACGGACGAATTCAGTATCGCACTGGATGCTTTCAACACGGCGATTGACCGTTTTTCGACGGACAAGCAGATTCCGTTCCGGACCTACGCATCCATCATCATTCGGAACCGGCTCATTGATTGGAATCGCCAGAGAAGTGCGGTTCATCGGGAACAGAGCTTTTCCGACATGGCTGTCGGGCCGATTCCTTACGAGGATCGTCTGGAGGATCCGTCAAGCGGCATCGCTTTCGCCGATATCGAGTCGGAAGACTCGATGATCGAGGTCGAGTACAGGCTGTCACTCTTCGGT
>CAYGIB010000091.1:0-3144 GCA_964349735.1 uncultured Oscillospiraceae bacterium
TGCGTTTTGGGGGAAGTACGGTTAATCTCGTCGGCTAAGAGGATCTGATGGAACACCGGACCCGGGTGAAAGTCGAATTCATGGGTTTTCATATTGTAAACCGACAGACCGGTGATATCCGAGGGCATGACGTCCGGCGTAAACTGTATCCGGGCAAAGCTGCAGTCCAGAGACTTGGCCAGCGCATTGACCAGAGTTGTTTTCCCGATGCCGGGGACATCCTCGAGAAGGACGTGCCCACGGGAAAGGAGCGCAATCAGAATCAGATTGACCGCGGCCTCCTTTCCGACCATGACCCGGTTGATACTCGACCGAATTCGTCCGACGAGGTCCAAGATTTCTATGTTTTCCATAAGCGCTCCTTACGCATTCCGTGCCCGGTTTGCATTGATTTTAGCACAATTATGATTTGTAGTACAATAAAAATTGTGCAAGTGCCTAATTTCGGCTCGGTTGATATTACCGGCAAAAGCTCTATAATTTATCTTGCACGAAATAATTGAGGGAATTTAGATGTTTTCGATAACGCATAATCGCTTGCGGTGGACGATCGTATCTGTAATCACGTTGATACTGATTGTCATCCTAACCGTGAAGTTCGATATTTTTGTAGATCAAAGTACGGCATCCTGTATCGGAGAGCAGTCCAGAACCATCGGGGTCATCGACGCCGACCAGCCTCTGACGCAGTCTTTCGTACCCGAAAAGCGCCGCCTCTCTTTTGTGGAGGTTCGGGTTGCCACGTATTCCGAACCGGACGAGTCGGGGCAGATGCTTTTCACCCTAACGGATTCACACGGGGTCGTACTCAGTCGCCAAACGGTTCCGCTTGCCCAGGTGAGAGACAACTCATACCTGCGATTTAATACGGATTTGGTCCTCGATCGCACTGCGGAGCACACCATCAACCTGCAGGCCATTGAGGTCCGCTCGGAGCGTTCCCCGATGGTTTGGGTGTCGAATGCGTCCGGAGAATCACAGACCGAAATCTCAATACCGGGTACTTATTCGGGTACAGAGCTTCAAATAAACGCCCAGTACGGATATGAACAAACGAATTACCCGGCCTTTTTCATCTCCTTGCTGCTTCTGCTTCTTTGCGGACTTGCGGCGCTTTCGGATGTCCGTTTCAGTGACAAGCAACAAAAGGCGGTGTCTGTCGCGGTGCTCCTATTCATGCCGGCTGTATCCTTTTTTGTTGTGGAGATTTTAAATGACTTTTCGGTCTTCGGAAAGCATGTGTTGGTATATATAATAAACTACGTTTTTTACCTCCTTATATACCTCTTGTTTTTCGTTCTCATCAACCGACTTCGAATCAGCGTCATTGTTGCGACACTCTTGATTTACACCGTCGCCGTAATCAACTATTACAAGATTCTCTTTCGCGGTGAGCCGGTTCAGGTGTGGGATATTGTTACCGTGCGGACAGCGATCAATGTATCGGGTCAATACCCGCTGCTCTTATCCTCCGCTCTGGTTCTAACCTTCCTGAGCCTTTTACTGATTGCGATTATGGTTTCCAAGTTCGACGTTTCAACAACCAGCGTGCGGCTCCGAGCCCTCGGCGGGCTGCTCACCTTTTCAATGATATTAGGACTGGTTTTTTCGCTGTTTGCGACGGACCGCTATCAGATTACCCGACTGAGCTTCATGCAGAAGCTCGGAATCACGAACAACGTGTGGAACCAACCCGCAAACTACTCGAAAAACGGGCTTCTCATTGCATTGACCATGAACGCGCAGGATTTAATCGTGGAGATTCCGGATGGTTATTCTGCGGATAAAATCGACTCGCTGGAGTATGCAATCGAAAGTCTTTCCGAGGATATTCGGGAAAAGGTTATGATCGCTCCGATTGCCAAGAATCCGGCCGAACTTGCGGCGGGTGACTTGATTCTTCCGGAAAAAGCGGTACGTCCCAATATTATTGTCGTGATGTGTGAATCCTATGCGGATTTGACCGATATCGCTCCGTTTGAAACGAGCCGGAGCGCGAACGATTTTATCACTTCCTTGCAGACGGATACGATTTCCGGCGAGCTCTATGTATCGACCTTCGGGGGCGGGACAGCCAACTCTGAATTTGAGTTTTTGACCGGTAACTCGATGGCGTTTCTGCCCGGCGGAAGCGTACCGTACCTTCAGTATATCGATGAAAAGTCCGGCTCCCTGGCGTGGATTCTCAAACAAAACGGCTACTCGACGGTCGCCGTCCACCCGTATCTCGAAAGCGGCTGGAGTCGGCCGGAAGCTTATGAGCGACTGGGCTTTGATCGGTTTATATCGATTGACGATTTTTCTGATCCCGAGTATATCCGGGAATATGTAAGCGACAAATCTTCTTTTGATAAAGTAATCGAGCTCTACGAGCAGAAGGGCGATGAGCCGATTTTCGTCTTCAATGTCACAATGCAAAATCACGGCGGATACGGTGAGTCACACGAGAATTTTCAGAATGATATTCGTCTGAGCGAATATCCCGGGCGCTTCCCGGAGACGGAACAGTACCTGTCGCTCATCCGTGAAACGGACGAGGCGGTACAGGGCCTGGTTGATTATTTCTCCAGTTGTGAGGAGCCGACGATTATTCTTTTTTTCGGAGATCATGCGCCCAGCATGAAAAACGGCTTCTATGAGACGATTCTCAATCGCTCCATGTCGGAGCTTTCTGCGGAGGAGATGCAAAAGCTGTACCGGACCGAGTTTTTTATCTGGGCCAATTACGACATCGTCGAAGCGCAGGACCGCGATATGAGCACCAACTACCTGTCGACTGCGCTTTTAGAGACCGCCGGCATCGAAATGCCCGGCTATCATTACCTGTTGAAGGAGCTATATGACAATTATCCGGTCATTAGCACCATGGGAGTTTTTGATTCACTTGGCCGCCGCTACGACTGTGTATCGGCATTGCCCGACGAAGATGGCATGCTCCTGGGCTATTCGTACCTGATTTACAACAACCTCTTCGGAAAAGAAGAAAGAAGAGCACCCGTTTTCGATGATCCACTCCCGGTATATCTGCCGGCGGCGGCGGATTAACGTTCCGGCGGTTGCCGAAAGGATATCATGGAAAAGCACTCGTTCCGCTCGTTGAATTTATCCGAAGAGGTGGAAAAAGCTCTTCGGGAAATCGGTGTC
>CAYGIB010000091.1:3154-7154 GCA_964349735.1 uncultured Oscillospiraceae bacterium
GTTATAACGTCATCGCCCGCGCGCCGACGGGCACCGGTAAGACATTTGCGTTCGGCATACCGATTCTTGAGTATCTGGACATGAAGGTCGATTACGTACAGGCGCTTATCCTGGCTCCGACGCGGGAGCTCGCGCTTCAGATCAGCGCCGAACTTAAAAATCTCGGCAAGTATATCCGTGGCCTTTCGATCGCCTCTGTGATCGGAGGTCAGCGAATGGACGCACAAATCAAAAAGCTTGCGTCCCATCCGCAAATCGTCGTCGCGACTCCCGGGCGGCTACTGGACCACATCAATCGCAGGACAATCTCGATTGCTTCCATCCACACGCTCATCTTAGACGAAGCAGACGAGATGCTGAACATGGGGTTCATTAAGGACATCCGTAAAATCATGAGCTACACCCCTTCGGACAAGCAAATCGCGCTTTTTTCAGCGACGATGTCAAGGGATGTCATGGATATTTCCTATGAATATATTCAAAGGCCGGTTGAGATCGATATCGCGTCCAAGGCTGACGATATGCCCAAGATACAGCAGTTTTCGGTGACGGTCGCGGAAAAGGACAAGGCGCGGGTACTGGCGGAAATTCTTTCCCGGAGATCCCTGACCCGGGTGATGGTTTTCTGCAACACGAAGTCCAAGGTTCGCATACTGACTTCCCGACTCCGCGGATACGGACTGTCGGTCGATTGCCTGCATGGAGACATTGAACAGAAATCCAGAAACCGGATTATGGAAGAATTTCGAGCCGGAAAATTCCTGGTTCTGATTGCAACGGACGTCGCGGCACGCGGCATTGATGTTGCCGACATCGACGCGGTTTTTAATTATGACGTGCCCATCGAAAATGAGTATTACCTTCACAGGATCGGCCGCACCGGCCGTGCTCAGAAGGAAGGCGAAGCCTTCACGTTCGTGACCTATGCAGACGCGGCGAAGATGGCGGATATAATAAGGTATACACACGCCGAGCTTATAGAACTGCACATCGGTGAGCAAACCGAAGGATTGGAGCAGACCTCATCGTAGCGCTCACACGCCCGAATCCGGTGTACGATCACAGAAGAGGCGAAAACAGGCGCAGCAGGTAGCCGACCGAATTTCTAAGCAAGCCGGCATCCCGAATTTCCGGGATGGTAACGCGGTAGCTCTGAGCGATCGCGTTCTCGATGTCCCGATGTACCCGGCGGACAATCTTGTTTCCGAACACCCAGACGCCGTCCTCATACTGGATGAAGAAGCTTCGGTTATCGAGGTTAATCGACCCGACCAGAGCGTGGGTCTCGTCGACCGCGATCATTTTCGCGTGCATCATGCCCGGCGAGTAGCGGTACACCTCGACACCCGCTTCCATGAGCGGCAGAAAGTAGCTGCGCGTAACCTCGAAAACATACCAGTGGTCCAGCTGATACGGAACAAGCAATGCGACGCGCACGCCGCTTTTGGCGACGCGGCAGATGGTGTGCACGAATTCCTGCGAAACGGCCAGATAGGGCGTGGCAATCAGAAGAGAGGTACGGGCGGTTTCGATCATTCTCATAATCATTCCCTCCGCCGGATTTTTCGGATTATTATAAGGACCGTCATAGAAAACGTGGCAGTAACCTTGGGTTGAAGGAGATGCTGTCGGTCGATATTGTTCATACGAGTCACTGAGCTTCTTTACCGTAAAATCCCACATACAGATAAATGTAACGGTCATTCCGTAAACACCCCGCCCGAAGAGCTTGATGCCGGTATCCTTCCAATAGCCCAGCGGTGCGGTGAGGTTGGCGTACTCGTCGGCCATGTTGATTCCGCCGGTGTATCCGGTGTCGGAGTCGATAATGACGTACTTCTGATGATTTCGGTAATTAAGGTACAGATTGTTCAGGTAGCGGTGGGTCGGATTAAAAAGCTGAATATTGATGCCCTCTTTTCTTAGGGAGCGGAGCATCGTGTCGGATACATTGAACATCGTTCCCGCACCGTCAACAAGGATGCGTATGTCTAAGCCTTCCGCGGCTTTGCGCGCGAGAACCTCGTGAAAGCGGGTCCAGAGATCCCCCTCGCGAAGAATAAAAAACGCCATAAAAATGCTCTTTCGGGCCTGTGCAATTTCGCTTAGGCAGTCCTCGAAAAACAGCTCGCCGCTCTTGAAGTAAGTCATCTCCGTATTCGCGAAAACCGGGAACCCCTGATATGTCAGATAGCCGGAAATCAGCCGAACGTTAGGGTTGTCGCAAAATGACGGCGATCGCTCCGCGTGCTTCCGGTCCTCGTGTCGCACAAATTTCGAAAGCGCCTCGGCTGCGGACTCGTGCGCCTTATATTCAAGGCCGCCTTTTCTTTTCGCGCGGCGAGGAAAGCCCCACATCAGATAAAGAATAATACCGAACGCCGGAAAAACGGCGATCGGCAGAATCCAGAAAAAACGGGTCGAGGGATTATCATGCCGGACAGAGACATAGATGCTGACAACCAATCCGATGCCATACAGAGCACCCAGAACAACAGAAGAAAGGCTCTGGAGAAAGGCGGACAGGAGGCCGATCAGGAGCAGTTGCAGGAGTAAAAAGACCCCCAGAATTAAAAGGCGTGAAGATGCGTTGAAAAACAGTTTGCGTGATCGGGTGCGTTTTCCGGACATAAAAACTCCCAATAAGAGGTACAATCGTTGGTGGAAAGATACTTGAAGGTCAGTGTACAACCTTTGTGCCTGGTAAATCAATAGTGACGTTGAGCAGTCAAACGCGGAATGCTAGAATAATAGGAAAGAAGAAGACCGACCGCGAATCTTTCGGGAGGATATAATTGGCCAAAGCAATGAATCATATTTCGATTATTCACGCAGCGGATTTGCATCTCGGTTCGCCGTTTTCAACATTGCCGGCGACCCGGGCTGCGATGCGCCGTGACGAGCAGGAGCGGACGTTCTATGATGTGATTCGTTTGTGCAGGGAGAGACAAGCTCAGATTCTGCTTATCGCCGGTGACCTCCTGGACGCCATACGTGTTTCTGAGGAGCAAAAACGAGTTCTCGTTCGGGCGTTTTCAGACATACCGGAAACACGGGTGTTCATTTCGCCGGGAAACCACGACCCGTACATACGCCGGTGTCCGTACGAGACGGAGGAGTGGCCGGCAAATGTACATGTTTTCAAGGGGGATCTCGAGCCGGTTTTCTGCGAGGAAATAAACACGGTCGTCTGGGGAGCCGCTTTTCGGGGATCCAGACAAACCTCGACGCTTTGTCCTCCTGATTTTCACGTCTCTCCAGTTGGGGGAGAGAATTCGGATACGATTCATCTCATTGTTCTGCACGGCGAGGTGGTTTCCGGCCGAAAGGGGGAGTCCTCCTATAATCCGATTCAGCCTTCATGGATCGAGAAGAGTGGAGCAGACTACGTCGCGCTGGGGCACATTCATGACTCGTCTCCCGTTGCGCGCGCGGGGCGAACGTTTTATGCCTATTCCGGTTGCCCCGAGGCGAGAGGTTACGACGAAGCCGGCCCACGAGGCGTATACGTCGGAACCGTCGGTAAGGGACGGGCGGAACTCGAATATATCTACCTGAATAAGCGTGGTTTCTATACGCTCGACGTTCCCGTCGACGGATGCGACACACAGACGGAGCTTACCGGGACAGTTCGCCGGTTCCTCCTTTCAAAGTACCCTGATGAATTTACGGAAAGCGCTTTTCGCGTGACGCTTACCGGGGCGGTCCCCCCCGATTTCTCACCGGATCCGGCCGCTCTTCGGAACGCACTTCGGGAGTCGTGTTTTGATGCGCGGGTGTACGACCGGACGATCGCGCTGGTCGAGCCGGAAAAGTTAAGAAAAGAGAAGTCCATCCGCGGGGTTTTCGTGGATCTTCTTCTCAAGAAGAAAGAGGAAGCCGAGGCAAAAGGAGACGCCGCCTTGAGCGAGCGACTCGATGCGGCGATGAAGCTGGGCCTTGTTTCCTTCGAAAAAGAGGTGCGATATCGTGAAGATCATTAGCCTTCGCATCGAATCTT
>CAYGIB010000092.1:0-7151 GCA_964349735.1 uncultured Oscillospiraceae bacterium
GTGTGGGAGACCATACGGGTTCAAGTCCCGTCGACCGCACCAACGAGAAAAGCCCTTTCTTCGACTTCAAACAGGTTCTCGAACCACTCATGTGGTTTTGCGGAACTCAGTCGAAGAAAGGGCTTTTCTCTTGTTTTGAATGGTCGGTGGTTATATAGTGCGAAGTGCAGCAAAGCTCATACTCAATCACAAATGATTTTACCGGCGTCAAACAGGTCCTCGAACCACGAATGTGGTTCTGCGGAACCCGGCGGAAAATGTCCTTTTCTCTTATCATGAGAGTCGGAGTTTCTACGGTGAAGAGGCCGCAGGCTTGGACTAGAATCTCAAGGTATAATTAGAGTAAGTCCTAAGCATCGAAAGAATGGCGAGAACATGAAAAACAGACATCATGCAATACTTTTGGCGATCCTAGCGGCAGTGTTGTATGGAATCAGTTCTCCGATTTCAAAGTTACTGCTCGTGAAAATTCATCCGACACTTATGGCAGCGCTGCTTTATCTCGGCGCAGGATTGGGCATGTTTTTTGTTACTGTTATCCGGAGTCTGCGGCGCAGAACCCGGATACAAGCCAAACTGACAAAAATAGAAATCCCGTATGTTGTCGGTATGATTATTCTCGACATCGCGGCACCGATTCTGCTAATGATTGCTCTCACCATGACCAGCGCCGCAAATACATCCCTGATCAATAATTTCGAGATTGTTGCGACCGCTTTGATTGCATTATTCCTCTTTAAAGA
Source organism: uncultured Oscillospiraceae bacterium (assembly GCA_964349735.1). GTDB lineage: Bacteria > Bacillota > Clostridia > Saccharofermentanales > Saccharofermentanaceae > JAAYCT01. The sequence continues at coordinate 744 of CAYGIB010000092.1, forward strand.
GGCAATCGGTCGTTATATGTGGATTGCAATTACGCTGATAACACTTGGCTGCATCTTCTTGTCGATTGAAGATATCGGCAGTTTTGATTTTTCGGCCGGATCTCTGTTTGCCGTTCTGGCTTGTGTTTGCTGGGGGTTTGAAAACAACTGTACCCGCAAATTGTCCGCGAATGATCCCTTGATGATCGTCGTCATCAAAGGCTTTGGCTCGGGTATCGGCTCCTTGCTTATCGCCGTGGCCATCGGTCAGTTCAAAACGGATATCCGCTATACGTTGGTCGCCCTCTTGCTGGGGTTTGTCGCGTATGGTCTCAGCATATATTTCTACATATCCGCGCAGCGTACTTTGGGTGCGGCAAGAACGAGTGCATATTATGCCGTTGCGCCATTCATCGGTGTATTGATGTCATTTATCATTTTCGGGCAGGAGATGACCGGGTGGTTTGTCGTTGCTTGTGTTTTCATGATCGCCGGAGTTAGTTTAACTGTCCTTGAGCACAGCAAACGCAAATGTGAGCACCCGATGAACGTCCTATAAGCAACGACGGTATAAATGCACCGTTTTTTGATTTCGTCTTTTTGTGAGTCTGATATCATATCAGGCAGGAGTCACATGAATCATTTTCATACAGACGGCAGTAAAATGGAATGGTGAGAAGTACATGAAATGATGAAAATCGAAGAAATTCCGGTATCGCGTATCGAAGAATTCTGGCAGCTGCACGATCAGTACCTCATCGACGACTGTATTCTCACCGACGAAAAGGAAAAGGAATACTTCAGAAGTCCGGAATATCGCGATGTTCTCAAGTCTTATATGCTGACGGATATCGACAGATTTCATATGGTGTACTTCGTTGAGAACGATGTTCGGATCGGCGCCACTCAATATATTACGTATCAGAGTGAGGATGGCAAGTGTTTTATTCTGGATTATTGGGTTTTCCCTCAATATAGGGGGAATGGCACGGGTCACAGATGCTTTGAATGTTTAGCCGAATATACAAAGGCGGATGGTGCCCTATATTACGCGCTCAACTGCGACGGGCACGAAAATGCGATTCGCTTCTGGAAGTCCCTTGGCTTTGTAGAGAACGGCGTTGATGAACATGGTATGAAATTATTCAAAAAAATGCCTTAGTATTGGTTCGATTCTTTCGGCTCGCAGCTATTATTCCCGTTGGACGGATCCGGATCGCCCGGGCTTCCTCTGGCAGGAAAGTCAATATACCTCGTGAAAGTCGGTTTCCGATTTTCACGAGAGTCGATTATTCGAACCGTTTTCTTGTTATTTTCGCGAAAAATTCGAAAAAGCGGCGATTATGCCTGATTTGCCGCCGTTTTTCGGTTGCGTCTTTTTGCGAGTCTGTTATTATATTAACGCAGTGTTTTTCCCTTAGCGATTTTTTTGCAGCGTCCGCAAGGACAGAAGGATGGTAGCGTATGTTTTGGGATGTTGTTCATGCCGTTCTCATTTTCGTATTTTTTGTTATCACCGTTGCGGTAGGCATTTACGCCAAAAAGCACGCGAAGGACGTAGGTTCCTTTGTTTTGGGCGGGCGTAACGTCGGACCTTGGCTGACGGCATTCTCGTATGGTGCGACCTATTTTTCCGCAGTTGTTTTTATCGGTTACGCGGGAATGTTCGGTTGGAGCTATGGAATTTCAGCCGTATGGATTGGTTTGGCGAATGCGTTCATCGGCAGCTTGGTAGCCTGGAAGCTTTTGGGACGCAGGGCGCGGATCATGACCAAGCACCTGTCGTCCAATACAATGCCGGATTTCTTTTCAAGCCGTTATGACTGCAAACCGATGCGGACTGTCGCTGCGGCGATTGTATTCGTTTTCCTGATTCCTTATTCCGCATCTGTCTTCAACGGCCTGTCATACCTGTTTACCTCCGCGCTCGGGCTCAATCGTATTGAGTTCGGGTATGAGATTTGCATTATCGCGATGAGTCTTCTTACCGCGCTGTATGTCATGCTCGGCGGGTACATGTCCAATGTCATTAATGACACAATCCAGGGTTTTGTAATGCTCGTAGGTATTGTCCTTGTAATCGGCGGCGTTTTGAACGATCACGGCGGATTGATGGGCAGCCTTACAGAGCTTTCGAAGTTCAGTTCTCCCAACATTGAAATGAACGGAGTTTTCGTGTCCTTCTTCGGGCCGGAGCCCTTAAATCTCCTGGGTGTTATCATTCTCACCTCGCTGGGTGCCTGGGGACTTCCTCAGATGGTTCAGAAATTCTATTCCATCAAGGATGAGAAGTCCGTAAAGGCAGCGACAATCATTTCAACGGTTTTCGCAATCTTTGTCGCCGGCGGCTCTTATTTTCTGGGGGCTTTCGGACGGATATTTGTAACCTCCGAGGAAGCGACCAATGCGATAACCGGCAAATTCAGCACGGATCTGATTATGCCGATCATGCTCGAAAAGGCGGTTTCTCCGCTGATTATCTCGGTAATCGTCATTCTGGTCTTATCTGCCTCGATTTCCACACTCTCGTCTCTGGTCTTAAGTTCCAGCTCGACAATAACCTTGGATCTGGTCGTTCCGAGCGTCAAGAAGGAGATGTCCGAGACCAAGAAGGTCTCTTTGATTCGTATATTTCTGGGGATCTTCGTAATGATCTCGATGCTTCTTGCGATCTACTCATATCGCACGAACGACTTGTACATTGCGAAGTTGATGTCGATTTCCTGGGGCGCTCTGTCCGGCTCATTTATCGCTCCTTTCCTGTATGGACTCTTCTGGAAGGGCGTGACCAAGGCGGCTGTTTGGGCTTCGTTTATCAGCGGTGTCGGTATTACCGTGACCCATCTGATTCTTTCAAACGGTGCGCTTTTCGGGCATTCGTTTACTTTCCCGACCGGGCTCCCCGTTAACCTCGCATCACCGATCAACGCGGGCGCCTTTGCGATGCTTTTCGGGCTGGTTCTGGTACCGGTTGTCTCATGGGTGACGCCCAAGATCAAGAAGGAAGTAATCGACAATGCCTTTTCAGGCTATGACATAAAGGTTGTGGCAGAGCAAAAGAAGGTCTTACCGAAGGATGAAGTAGTATAGATTTCACCGTGACAGAGGGGACAGACAGATGATTTGGAACAAAGCGGAAACGATGTCGAGAAGTGAAATCAATGCGTTGCAGCTGGAGCGGCTTCGGTGGCAGGTGAATTACGCCTACGAACGCGTGCCGTTTTACCGGACGCAAATGGATGATATCGGCTTGAAGCCGGAGCACATCCGGATGCTCAAGGACATCGAGAAGCTTCCGTTCACAGTGAAAAATGACCTCCGGGACAATTACCCCACGGGTCTGTTTGCGGTTCCCAATAAGGATATTGTTCGCTTTCACAGCTCTTCCGGAACGACCGGCAAGCCGATTGTCGTCGGATACACAAGAAACGACATGGATAACTGGACCGAGTGCTGTGCCCGGATGTGTACGGCGGCCGGCGTGACCGATGAAGACATCGCGCAGGTCGCCTTCGGGTACGGGCTTTTTACCGGGGGGTTCGGACTGCATTACGGGCTCGAGAGAGTCGGTGCTTCCGTGCTTCCGATATCCTCCGGTAACTCGGAGCGGCAAATCATGTTCATGAAGGATTTGAAGTCGACCGTTCTTGTTGCGACGCCTTCTTATGTGTTGCATATTTCGGAAATCATGCAGGAGCTCGGTATACAAAGAGAGGAAATCTACCTCAAAACCGGCATGTTCGGCGGAGAAGGTCATACGCCCGAGATGCGCGAGCTGATTGAGCAGCGGCTCGGAATCAACGACACCCAGAACTACGGACTGACCGAGCTCTGTGGCCCCGGTCTATCCTATGAGTGCTTGGAGCACAAAGGGATGCATATCAATGAGGACTACTTTATCGCCGAAATCATTAATCCCGATACAGGCGAGGTGCTTCCCGAGGGCAGCGAAGGGGAGATGGTAATTACCACCATTACCAAGGAAGGCATACCGATGCTTCGGTATCGGACGAAGGATATCACGTCCATTACCTGTGAGCCATGTACGTGCGGCCGAACGAATGCCCGCATGGATTTGGTTCGCGGCCGTTCGGACGACATGATGGTCATCCGGGGCGTAAACGTGTTCCCGTCGCAGGTAGAAGCGGTACTAATGGGCATCGAAGGAATCGGTCAGTACTATCAATTAATTGTAACCACGGAAAAATACATGGACAAAATCGAAGTACAGGTCGAACTGATGGACGGATCTATGCTGGACAGCTATTCTAAGCTCGAACATTTGACCCAGGAGATTCGTCACAAAATCAAGACCGTCCTTCAGATTGATGTCAAGGTGACGCTTCTGAACCCCAAAACCCTCGAAAGGACCGCCGGAAAATCGAAGCGCGTAGTCGATTTGAGATCCAAAACGTTCTGATTCCTCCTTTTTGAAGGCTGTAACGTTGTGTTATACTGACGGGAAAGATTTTTTATATTGAAGGGGTGGAAAAATTGAGGCAGATTCTATTGGGTAACGAGGCCGTCGCGCGCGGTGCCTATGAAGCCGGTGTAAAGTTGATTTCTTCGTATCCCGGAACCCCCAGCACGGAGATTACCGAGGCTGCGGCGCAGTATGAGCGCATCCATTGTGAGTGGGCGACGAACGAGAAGGTCGGGGCGGAGGTCGCGATCGGCGCCTCGATTCGCGGCGCGAGAGCGATGACCTGCATGAAGCACGTCGGACTCAACGTCGCGGCGGACCCTTTGTTCACCGCATCGTATACGGGTATTAACGGAGGACTTGTTTTTGTTGTTGCGGATGATCCGGGCATGCACAGTTCGCAGAACGAGCAGGACAGCCGGCACTATGCAAGAGCAGCCAAAATTCCGATGCTCGAGCCGTCCGACTCCTCAGAATGTAAAGCCTTTGTCTTGAAAGCCTTTGAGCTTTCAGAGAAATATGATACGCCCATTCTCGTGCGCCTCCAGACCCGTGTTTCGCACTCGCGATCAATCGTAGAGCTTTCCGACCCCGCCGATATCATTATAAAACCGTACACAAAGGACATGGCCAAATATGTCATGATGCCCGGGATGGCGGTGAAGCGCCATGTCGTCGTCGAGAAGCGCATGGAGACAATCGTTCAGGACTCCTCCGGGCCATCCTCGGAAGTCGGCCTTCACGAAGAAATATTCGCCTCGCCTGAACTTGGAATCATCACATCCGGCGCGGCATATCAATACGTAAGAGAGGCGCTCCCGAACGCGAGCGTTTTGAAACTCGGTATGGTTTGGCCGCTCCCCGAGAAGCTGATTCGCTCCTTTTCACAAAAGGTGAAGCGCCTGGTGATCGTCGAGGAGCTCGATCCTTTCCTCGAAAATGAAATACTCGCGAGGGGGATCCCTTGCGAAGGCAAGTCGCTCTTTTCCCTGAACGGTGAATACTCGACGATGATGCTTCGTACCGTTTTGGCTCCGGACACGCTTCCGGCTTCAGCGGTGTCGAAGGAGAGCCTTCCGGTCGCTCCCGGACGCCCTCCGGTCATGTGTGCCGGCTGTCCGCACAAGGGACTTTTCATGGCGCTTTCACGGATAAAGGCTCAGGTGATGGGCGATATCGGCTGCTATACGCTGGGCGCGCTTCCTCCGACCTCGGCGATGGACACTTGCGTGTGCATGGGCGCATCGGTCGGAATGGCGCACGGCTTTGACAAGGCGACCGATTCTCTGGACTCGAAGAAAACCGTCGCCGTCATCGGAGATTCCACGTTCCTTCATTCCGGAATTACAAACCTCATTAACGCAGTTTATAACCGGAGTTCCATCACCGTCATCATTCTGGATAACTCCATCACCGGGATGACCGGACACCAGCAGAATGCATCGACAGGCATGGATATTCGATTGAATCCCGCACCTTCCGTCTCGTTTGAGGCCCTGTGCGAGAGTGTCGGGGTCCGTTCGATTCATATTATCGATCCGGTCGATACGCACGGCGCTCAGAAGGTGATTAAGGAGGAGCTCGAAAAGCCCTTCGTTTCGGTCATTATCGCCAGATCGCCCTGTGCCCTGATTCCACCCGGAAAAGGTCCGAAGGGCAAGTTTGCTGTCGTAGAAAAAGATACATGCACTGCCTGCGGACAATGCATCCGTGTCTTGTGCCCCGCTCTGACCGCAGGCTCCGATAAAAAGCCGGTCATCAATACGGAAACGTGTAACAGCTGCGGCTTGTGTGTCAATGTGTGCGCTTTCGGCGCGCTGAGCATCGGGGAGGCACAATTATGACCGATATCCATACGAATACCCCCACTCATTCAAAGTGCATGTCGATTGTTCTTGCCGGTGTCGGCGGACAGGGAACACTCGTCGCCGGAAAGCTTCTCGGAACCATCGCGATGAAATCCGGCCTTGACGTCAAGGTCTCCGAGGTGCACGGAATGAGCCAGC
>CAYGIB010000093.1:0-7123 GCA_964349735.1 uncultured Oscillospiraceae bacterium
CTCTTCGGTTTATCGCTGGACGGGTTGATTGACCACTTCCCGAAGCAGCGTCCGACGCTCCTGTTCTGTGTAAAGGCCGCCCGGTCCCTATCGGACGACCGGGAGCTTTTCGAAAAGACGATGACGGCGAGACGCCTGCCGGCTTCCGAGATTGCCCGACGGATGGGCGAATCGGTCAAGCGAGTGGACAAATACCGCTCCTGCATATTGCTACTGGCCATACTGCTGCAAAGTGACCTGTTCTTGATCAGATCGTATGTGGCGATACTCGAAAAGGAGGCAACACAATGAATCGCGGAGTCGTCTTATCTGTGGATAACGCTTCGGCGATCGTCTTCACTTCCGATTGTCGGTTGGTCAAGGTACCGAGCCGACAGGCTGTTCCTTTGGGTCAGGAAATCATCATCGAGACCCCAAGGGCTGCCCGGAAATCCGGAAGTCGAATTCTTCGCCCGTTATTGGCTTTTGCCGCCGCCCTATTTGCGGTGGCTGCGGGTGTCGTCATTTCTCATAGCATACTTACCTCGCGTACATACGCGGTCCTTTCCGTGGATGTCAACCCGAGCCTTCAATTCTCTCTGAATCAGGACCTCTTCGTCACGGACGTCGAAGCCCTGAACGCGGATGCCGGGCGCTTACTCATCAAAGAAAACTTCAAGGGCCTTACCTGGCAGGAAGCCGTAGACCAATGGCTCGTCTGCTTGCAAGAGAACGGATACGAGGAAATCGGCGATGTCCTGGTTTCCGCCGTCATGCCCGAAAAGGCCGAAATATTCAAGTCGCAGCTGATGCTGTTTCAGGAAACCGCCGGCGAAGGAGATGGATCTCAGATGCGCCTTCTCGTCATCTATTCCCATGATGGCAGTGTATCCGAGACCGCTCGCAAGAACGGCTTATCGGTCGGAATGCAGATGTTGGTGAACCAGTCCGCGGCACAACAAGGTCCTTGGACATCGGAAAACATAAAGGCTGTTCCGCTCGGAGAATTGGTACGCCTATTGGCGCAGGACGGTATGATGGACCAGACGCGGATTACCGTCAACAAGCCGACGCACACCGGAAACGACGAGACGAATCCCGGTGATCCGACCGAGCCGGGAACACCTGCGGACACCCGTCCGAGCGCCGACCCGACCAAGCCGAGTACGCCTGCGGACACCCGTCCGAGCGCCGAGAAGACTGAGAAAACTGAGAAGACTGAGAAGACCATACCGTCGAATTCAAACGCAACCAAGCCGAAGCCTACCCCGAAACCGACCAGGGAACCATAACGGGTTCTCGTCCATCACCAACCTGAAAAAATACCGCCGTTATGAAGTGCACTTCATAACGGCGGCCTTTCTTATATCAGTAACCTGCGTCGTAGTTGAGGATAACGACCTTGATTCGACCTTTCTCGTTTTGTTTCTTGATTATTGTGTAGAGATTACAGATACGGTCCGGCGAGGAACAATCCATGCAAATACCGGTAGCGATACAAGGCGTCTTGCGCCCTAAGCGAAGACAGTTCGCGGGTGACACCGTCTCGCGAACGCGCCGCTCGGCATCCTCGACGGTGCGCACCAGCTTATTGCGACCGCAGACGACGATAACATTCTTTGGCCCGAAAAGCATCGCGGCGACCCGGTTGCCGTTGGCATCGACATTATACAGCCAGCCCTCCTCGGTGATCGCGTTGGTCGAAGTCAGATAGAAATCCGACGTAAACGCTTGATGGTAAACATCCTTTGATGTGTCAAACTCCGCCTTTTTCGCGCCGTCACGATCGATATAGACGATGTCTTCCCGCTCCTTCAAATAATCCAGAATCCCTGTTTCTTTCAGAGTCATCGAGCCTCCGTTTGAAACCAGGCTTCCCGAAGGAATGAGATGCTCGATCATTTTTGCCAGTTCGTCGGGGCTGTTTACTACAAACGCATCCATCCAATTCGCGCGAAGCTTGTCGCCCAGCTTGTTCAGCTTGATTCTCCACATCGTTTCCGTATTCGCATCCATTTCCGCAAGACCCCCTTTTATAGTAATAATTCAGTATAACATCTCTCCTTCTTTCCCGGCTAATCGTTGCCGATCTCCTTTTTGCCGATCATTATAATATTTGCCGATCTCCTTTTTGCCCGGTATATTTTCCGATTCTTACGTCGATATTCACAAAATCAGTTGACGTTTTTCGGTCTGTTCTGCGACAATGAGAAGAGTAACGCGGTCGGCCATGCGAGTAGGGTTTCCTGCGATGCAGTAGCCGGCTTCGGATCGGGAGGTTCTCTATGAAATTTACAAACGGAACCTGGCTGCCCAGGGAAGGCTTTACGATTAACGGCCCTCAGGAAATACTCGAGGTGGAACGCAGTGACGGCGCGCTCACTGTGTACGCCCCTTATACCGCACAGACGGCTCGGGCCAAGTCCATAGACTGCGGCATGATGACCATACGCATCTCTTCTCCCGCAACGAATATCATCTCGGTCAAGCTCTTTCATTATAAGGGTGCCAAGCCCCGGGATGCGGCTTTTCGATTGAACACCCGGAACGTGACGCCGGTATTCGCGGAGACCGAGGACGAGTATGTCTATGTCTCGGGGAGCACGGAAGCGCGTGTTCCGAAGTCCGGAGCTTTCTTTATCCGATTCCTGTTTAACGGGCGCATCCTGACTTCGACCGGCCCGAAGGGTCCGGCCTATATTACCGACACCGAGGGACATGGATATATTCGCGAACGGCTCGAGCTGGATGTCGGCGAGCATATATTCGGCCTTGGAGAGCGCTTTACCCCCTTTGTCCGCAACGGTCAATCCCTGGATATCTGGAACGAGGATGGTGGCACCGATTCGGACCTGGTATATAAGAACATTCCTTTCTATCTCTCCAGCCGCTCGTATGGAGTTCTCGTTAATAACTCCGGAAGGGTCTCCTACGAGATCGGCAGTGAGTGTCCGAGCAAGACGCAGTTTTCCGTTCCCGGAGAATCCCTTGAGTATTTGATTCTCGGGGGCGAGTCCAACAAGCACGTTATGACGTTATATGCAGACTTAGTCGGAAGACCTTCCTTACCACCCTCCTGGTCGTTCGGCCTTTGGCTTTCGACGTCGTTTATAACCGATTACAGCGAGGAAACCATACTCGAATTTGTCGACGGAATGGCCGAGCGCGGTATTCCGCTCTCCGTATTTCATTTTGATTGTTTCTGGATGAAGGGATTCGAGTGGACGAACTTCCTCTGGGATCAGGAGCGATTTCCGGATCCCGCCGGACTGATTCGCAAGCTTCACGAACGCGGACTTCGCGTGTGCCTGTGGATTAACCCCTACATCGCGCAGAAATCCCGCCTGTTTCAAGAAGGACTCGAGGGAGGGTACTTTGTCACTACGGGCTCCGGAGACGTGTGGCAATGGGATCGTTGGCAAGCCGGGATGGCCTTGGTCGATTTCTCGAACCCGACCGCGCGCGGTTGGTATCAGAAGCACCTGGATGATTTGATTCGAATGGGCGTTGATTCGTTTAAGGCCGACTTCGGCGAGCGCATTCCGGTTGCGGAACCGTTCTACGGTGCGAAGGCGGCAAAGGAAGGCATCGCATACCGGAACGGCCTTTCCGCCGAGAGCATGCACAATACCTACGCCTTTTTATACCAAGAGGCTGTATTCGAGGTGCTCGAGAAGCGCTTGGGCAAGAATAATGCCTGTATTTTCGCACGTGCAGCATCCGTCGGCTGTCAGCAGTTCCCCGTCCATTGGGGAGGCGACTGCCCGTCCACCTATCCCGGAATGGCCGAGACGCTCCGCGGAGGACTCTCTCTGGCCGTATGCGGTTTCGGTTTCTGGAGTCACGATATCGGCGGATTTGAGGACGGCTGCGACCCGGATCTATACATTCGCTGGCTGCAATTCGGCCTCCTGAGTTCCCATTCCCGATTACACGGCGCAGGTCAGTATAAGGTCCCCTGGATGTACGGCGAAGAGGCCGTCGAAGTGGCAGCGAATTTCACGAGATTAAAGCTTGGTCTGATGCCGTACTTGTTTGCCGCCGCCGTTGAAGCGACCACCCTGGGACTTCCCGTTCTCCGCCCGATGTTTCTGGAATTCCCGAACGACGAGACATGCCAGACGCTCGACCGTCAATATATGCTCGGCCCGTCACTCTTGTGCGCTCCGATTATGAGTGACACGGGCACGGTTCGCTACTACGTCCCGAGGGGAATGTGGACCAACATCCTCACCAGAGACCGGATTGAGGGCCCCTGTTGGCGCAGCGAAAAGCACGATTACTTTACCCTGCCGCTCCTGGCGCGAGAGAATACGATTCTGGTCACCGGTAAAACCGACGACACGACCGAATATGATTATCTGGACTCCGTTACGATTACGGTGTTCGAGCTACAGGATAACCGGCATGTATCCGCTGACCTCTTTTCCTCCGACGCCCAGAAATCAGGCTGTGTCCGTGCATTCCGTAAGGACAAGACCATTCTGGTCGAGACCGAGGGAATCAAGGGCACTTGCCGCCTCATGCTGACCAATGTGTTCCGGATCAAGGCCGCCTCGCAAGGCGTTCCCGAGGTCAGTGAGTGGGGGACTCTCTTTGTGTTTAACGCGGGTAAGATACAAATCGAATTGCTCTGATCATAGTCCCTTCGCCTTAAGACTCTTGATGATGTCGATGTAGCACTCGCAGGCATCAAATCCGTTGATGTTTTTGCGTGTTAAGTCAATCATATCTCCGTGTGAAACGCCTCGTCTATGTTTCGTTTCATAACAACCGAGATAATTGCCCCACTTGGATGATTCAACGGAAACAAAACCGTCGTTGTCTCCATCCGTGCGCCGCAGAATCGAATATCCGACATTGAGCGGAAAATCCGCGCTGAAAAAGCTGCTCATCTTGGATGCAACGCTTGCGTAGAGAACCGTCTCTCTATCGATTACCTCTTTGTTAAACAGGGTACATTGTTCGGTGGTTATATCATAGATTCCACTTCTGAAATCCGGCTCGGTGTCACCGAGCTTCTTGTACATCGCGTTATATCCTTTTGCAAATCGCCGTATCAGTGAATCGGGTATTTTCTTGATCGCGATGTCCACCAGGCTGCATCCGAAGTGAGGGGTTCCGATTGTCGTCAGGGAAGCGACGTAAGGGGCTGCGTCCAGACAGCTGATCGCATATCTTGCATCCAAGCCGCCCTTTGAGTGTGCAATGATATTCACTTTTTCGCAATGCTCTTTTTCAAGAATAAGGAGAATCTGCGCTTTCAACTCCGATGCGCAGATTTCCATGGGTGCGGCCGATTGCTGATTTCCGTAATATACGACAGCACCGTTTCGGAGGAGCTCTTTGGATATGCGACCCCAATAGTTGAAAAGCTGCCAGTCTCTCCAGAAAATACCGTGAACCATCAGAAGCGGATATTTTGTTTTACAAACATCGCTGTCTTTTCTGCTCTCGTTAAGTTCTTCTTTAAAAAGCATGAAGAGGTATTCATGTTTGGCAACGCGACAGCAATGCCAGCAGATAAAGATATTCAGCAAAGGAACCCACCATGTGAAAAACAGCGCAACCTTCATAATCAGACTCAGCTGCGTTGACGCGCAAATGATTCTCAGCACTCCGTTGAGCGAGATGATGAATAATATTATCAGTGCTCCCAATTCACTGAAAGCAATCGCAACCGGATTTAAACCAATTCCCGGCAGAAAAAAGACAGCAAAACAAATGTCCGCGATAAAAAGGAGAAAAGAAGAAAGGATCAGTTCCCGCCCGCCCATCAGCACTTCCCCGCGCGAGAAAGACTTCTTTTTCCATCTCGGCATGATATTGAAGGCAATGAAATAAGCAACGGAGATGGCATATACAAAGACATTTAGCAGCGGAGGGCTTTGCAGCAAATGAAGTGCAATATAGATATTTGAAAAGAAAAACAGAAAAATTAAGTTTAGAAGCCTATTAATCATTACCAATCCCCCTGCGATTTATCTGATGTTTAGTAGCCGCGTTGCTTCAAATCACATACGATCTGTACATAAGCGTCACAGATATCACTTACGTAACCCTCTTCTGATTTTTTCGATAATTTCCTTCTTCTCATGTCTACCTCATCTGCATGAGAGATGCCACGAATCGTTCGCCCCTTGAAAATCCCCTTAAAATCCCCCCACTGCGCAGAACCGGGCGTAACCAGTCCATCATTTTCGCCTTCCATGCGCCTCACGACAAAGTGCGGGATCATCATCATTACATCACTAAAAGAATTTCTCATCACACCCGCATAGCTTTGGTAGCAGACACCGTCCGCATCTGCGTTATTTCTGTTGAATTCTTCCGCATAGCCTGTCGTAAATTGTCTGCACGCAAGATGAAAATCCGGGTTGCTGTCTCCAAGCATTTTAAACCAGAGATTGGCAAAAAAGGCCGCTGCCCTGAAAAGAAACGCAGGTAATCCACAGACAAAATCCATGGTCTTTGAACCGTGATGAGGGGTACTTACCGTGGTCAAACTTGCAATCGTATCGGACATTCCAAGAGATGAAATAATATATCTTGCTTCCAATCCGCCCTTTGAATGTGCGACAATATTTACTTTCCCGGCACCGGTCTCGTCAAGTATTTCATTTATACGCTCTTTTAGGGACGCCGCATTATTTTCAACAGTCGCCCAGCTGTCCTGATTGCCGTAATAGAATTTGCAGCCGCGCGAAGCTAATGCTGTGGGAATTCTACCCCAGTAATTGAACCATTTTCGATCTCGAAAACCCGTTCCGTGGATGAACACGAAGGGATATTTTGTTGTGCAGCTTGTATCACTATGATCCATTTTCACTTCGATTCTATAAGAATGATATCGTATCTCATCGGTCAAATAGAGTGTACCATATAAAGACACGCATGCAGTTTCCATGTATTGCAACGCTGACAATTCTGTCTTAAATGATCCGAGCGGCAAAAGAGTCCCTCGAACCGGCTGTTTTTTTGTGAACATTTTTTCTCTGAGTCGCATTGACTAATTGCCCGTTTCCTTCTACTCTTCATATGAGAGCATTTACATGTTTCCTACATATGAAACCATTTATATGTATCATTTGTTATCATGGCTACCCGGCCAAAAGGAGGCACAATATGGCCCGTTCACTGCTGA
>CAYGIB010000094.1:0-7117 GCA_964349735.1 uncultured Oscillospiraceae bacterium
ACCGTACTCGAATTGGATTTGAGAAACGAGACCCTTTTGCCGCTATCGATGATGAATATTCACGTAGTGGTCGCTTCTCCGTTCGAGCAGGTCAATCTCGTCCTAAATCTGTCTCCATTTTCCGGAAAAAAATTCAGCATCCCTTTACGGTTACCCTATCGAGGCCACTACCGGGTCGGAATGACTCGAATTCTAATCAACGATATATTCGGTCTGGTGCCTTTTCGATTTGACATGCGTCGCCTCACATACTATCGGATGAAGGATCTCTTGGTTTTGCCCAAGGTATCCGCGCTCGAATCGATTCAAATTGAGCAGATCGATGCCAAGGTTCTCGGCTCAAATCCTCACAGAAGCGAGGAAAATCCCGAGAATTATTCCGAGTCCCGACTTTTCCGTCCCGGTGACCCGTCTAAGCGAATTCTCTGGAAAAAGTCCTTCCAACAAAGACGATTCTATATCCGTCAATATGATGTTCCGGCCAGAGAAACGGTTTTTGCTTTAATCGATACCGCCGCACACAATTTGAGCGGAGTGGAACTCCTGAAATATGCGGACACCTTGTGTGAATATGCGGCGACTCTTTGTCTCAATACGATTCGTTATGGGAAAAAGGCATTGTTCCTTTTTTCCGAGTTCCCCGATGACTCAGTCGATTGCGACTCGATTGAGCGTTTTAGTGTTTTTCGGGAGAAATTGGCATACCTGCCATTCAACGGGCCGCCCAATCCGGATGAAATAGAGAGAATCCTGTTGTCGGAGGCAGTCGACTACGCGGATATCCTCTTGATTACTCGCGATGCGAGTCCGTCATTGATTTCGATCTTGAATGATTTACAAACCTCCGGTAAAAATGTCACGTTGATTATCGTCGGCGAAAGCAGCGTACAATCCGGTAATATCCGTACCCAGTATATCCGGGATAATGAAACAATCCATCAGTTATTGGATACAGGGGAGAAATGAGTCGGACATGAAGCTTTTCAATCTGAAAAACGGAGCTCTCTTGGTGGACGCAATATGTGCGTTCGGACTTTCTGTCACCGTTTTGTGCGTATTGTTGCCGTTTACCTACCCGGTTGGTTCCTTTGAAGCCTACTTGATTCTGACGGCGACTACGTCGACTGCAGCAGTTGTTTTTTCCCGAAAATGGTGGATCCTCCCTGCGTTTCTCGGCGTCTTGATTCCTGTTATGCTAATCACCCTGAAGTTGGTCGATCCGGAACGCAAATTCTTCGAATTGATTCAAAATTTTGATCCTTTTGCCTTTTCCGGGCAAGATTCTCACACCGCAGCCGATCCGGACTTCACCGTTTTCATTCTTCGGCTGCTCATTGTGCTCGCCGTGACAGGTCTATGTTTCTTATTCTATCGAAGACTCTATCTTTTTATTCTTCTTCCTCTCATCATGGCCGCAGCTTTTGTCTTCCTTTTTTTTCAGTTTCGCGACACACTTATGGATGTTTTACCAATTATGTTATTTGTCTTATTTGTCTCTCTTTCGAAAACGCGCGGCAAAAAGTCTGCCCGAATCGATGATAAAAAAAGCAGAGACCCCGAGTATTATCATCTTCTTTCAGCCGCAGCGATTCTTCCCGTTGTCATACTCCTTTCATTGGCTTTCGCTCCACAAAAAGACGAGACTTGGAAGATGAAAGCATTAGGTAATTTTGTCGAGGACATTTCCGACATCACAAAGTGGGGAAATCCCGGCGCAACTCCGGGTGGCCTGTTCGACATCTCTTCTTTCGGTTTCAATCCTCTTGGAGACCGATTGGGGGGTGATGTCATTCTCAAGGATGATGCGGCTCTTTACGTTAAAACAGATCATCCCGTTCCATTGCGAGGAACCGTATTTGATACCTATGACGGCAAACACTGGTACGACGGGTATTGGTTAAGTAGATTCCGTTTCAATAGTTTCATCACTTCCTCGAAACGCAAGGAGGTCTTCCTTCCGGATATTCCGTCTGGAAGCAAAAAAATCCACGCGCTTCGGTCCGAATTGCTTGTGGATATACAGCTGTCCATTCGTTCTGTCTTTTTCGGAAGGACATTGTTTGCCTCCGGAAAAGTGAATAAATTCTCCACCGATTATAACATTGATGACTCTTACGCTTTCTTCAATGAGCAGGGCGAATTGTTTTTGACGGATAAGGCCTATTCGTTTTTGTGGTATGAAATAGAAACCGGTTACTTTGATCGAACCCTTCCCGGATTTGATTGGAACATGCTTGAGCTTGAGAAACTGACGATTGATTCCGACGATAAGCAGTACAAGAACATTGCTAACATATACTTGCAGCTACCGGATACTCTTCCGGAAAGAGTCTTACGAATCGCCGATGAAATCACTGCGAATATTGACTCCCCTTATGAGAAGGCTCTTGCCATCGAGAAGTGGCTTGCGGAAAACTCCACCTATACGCTGTCTCCGGGCACTCCTCCGGAGGACGCCGATTTTGTAGATTATTTCCTGGAAACCGGAGAAGGCTATTGCGTATACTATGCATCTGCAATGACCGTTCTTTCGCGATGTAACGGCCTCCCTGCCCGATACGTAACCGGATTTCTTCTGAAGCGAAATCCTTATCTTCCGGTCGGTCCCAACTACATAGCCACATATGCTACCGCGCATGCTTGGACAGAAATCTATTTTAGAGGAATCGGTTGGATCAGCTTTGACCCGCTGGTATCCAATCCGTACGAGCTGGGTTATATCGCTGTGCCAGACCAGTCCAACCGGGATCCGACCCCGAAGCCGTCTCCGACTCCTCCGGATGAAACAACTCCGACCGATCCCGGGGAGCTGTACCCCAACCGAATCTCCAATTCGATGCTGGCTTCCATTTTTTCCGCCGTTATTGTTTTCGCTCTTATCGTATATGCATGCATCCGTGCCATACTGCTTTTCGCTAAGCCGGAGAGGCTTCGGAAATGGCTTTCTTCTCTTTATCCGGATATCTCTGCCCAGGTCGAGGCCTGCTACCAGAGAATTCTCAGGCAATTTGCATACCTCGGATACTCATATCAACCGGGCGATACGATTTTCTCTTTTCTCAAGCGGGTGGATACGGTGTGGTTCGACGGCCCTGAGCGTGATATTTTCGACGCTGTTATTCAACTTCGCTTTGCGCTTTCCGAGCCGACTGAGAAAGATTTGATCCGGATGTGTGTCTATACAACCTCGCTCGAAAAACGACTGATCAGAGCCCGTGGGTTCATTCGTTATCTGATCCGACGGCTGCTTATCGGCCCGATATAGACATCCTGCAGAATTTTGCTACAATGAGGGTGAAATCAGAAGTTTCACTCACTGAGGTATTCGTATGATCGGTTCAACAATTAAAAGCGGCACAGCTGCAGGAATGCGGGACAATTTTAAAAAAGCAACGGTTGAAATGCTGATTTTGCATCTTTTGTCCAATAACCCGATGTATGTTTATGAGATGATTCAAGCCCTGGAGTCTCAAAGCGCGGGACAATATCGCGTGACCACTCTCTATCCGGCCATTTATCGGCTCCTGAAATTCGGATACATTCGGGAACATGGCAAAAAGGTATCACAGGACAATCGACTGCGGCGTTTTTACGCGATAACGGATCCGGGCAAGATGTATCTGGAAAGTCTACAATCGGATTACTCCCGTTTGAGCGAGGGAATCCGGCTGATTCTTGCTACCTGACCGCTCTTTAAGGAATCCGCTTCCTGACTTCCGCAATCATCTCTTCTTTTTCAATCAGTGTATTGTGTCGTATCTGCTTGTCTGAAAGGCTTTCCAACGCAGGCGGAATCTGAAGACCGCTTTCTTCACTCAACTCGCGAATCAGAACCTCCTCCGATCTTCCCTTGCCGTAACCGTTTCCCAATAATGCGTCCATCACTGCTTCGACAAACTTGAAGGGACTTGCCGTCGAGGCAAAGACCGTCTTCGTCTGATCTCCCGATCGCTGATAATACCGTCCGTATACGTTGAACCCAACCGCTGTGTGGGTATCGATTACATGATCGCACCGGTCATAGGTGTCGCGAATGGACTTGGCAATTCCGGCTTCGTCGGCAAATCCGCCGACAAATGCAGTCTGTAACGCCCGAAGCGAAACCGGATCCACGCCGTATTTACCTTCTTCGATAAGGCTCTTCATCCAATGGTTAATTTTCACGCTGTCCTTTTCGGATATTTCGAAAAGCAACCGCTCGAGATTGGATGATATCAAGATGTCCATCGACGGTGAGTTTGTTTTGTAGAATTCTCTCTGTCGATCGTAAATGCCCGTCCGGAAGAAATCGGAAAGAACCTTGTTTCTGTTCGAAGCGCAAATCAGTTTGTGAATCGGGATTCCCATCATTTTCGCGTACCAGGAAGCCAGAATATTCCCGAAGTTACCGGTTGGAATTACAATGTTAATCTTTTCTCCCTCCTCAATCTGCTCGGTACGAAGGAGTGTCAGATACGCGTACACATAATAAGCAATTTGAGGAACGAGTCGTCCCCAGTTAATCGAGTTGGCGGAGGAAAGCATTACGCCGCGTGCATCGAGCTCAGCGCGCAGCTCTTCGTCCGCGAAAATCCTCTTGACGCCGGTTTGTGTGTCGTCGAAGCATCCCTTTACCGCGATCACGTGCGTATTGTCACCCTCGGTCGTCGCCATCTGGAGGCGTTGAGCTTCCGAAACGCCGTCCGAAGGATAGAACACGACAACTTCAGTTCCGGGCACATCCTTGAAGCCCTCCAGCGCCGCTTTCCCGGTGTCTCCGGATGTGGCGGTAAGGATCAATATCTTGCGGCTGTCATTGGTTTTATGAGAGGCCGCCGTCATCAGATACGGAAGCAACTGCAAGGCGATGTCCTTGAAGGCACCGGTCGGACCATGCCACAGTTCGAGCACGAACTCCCGCGGATTATACTTGTTGAGTTGAACCAACGGTACGGGGGGGTCTCCGAAATTCTCCTCCGAATAGGCGATATCGCAGAATTCCTGCAGTTCGGATTGGCTGTAATCCGTCAGGTATAGAGACAGCACTTCGGCGGCCACCTGTGAATATGATAAATCCTTGAGTTCCCGGAGATTGTCCCGGGTCAAAAGCGGAATGCTTTCGGGCACAAAGAGTCCTCCGTCCGGAGCAATGCCCATTTTTATGATTTCGGCGGACGAAAACTTTTCGGGATATCCTCTGGTGCTGATGTACTTCATGACTTCCTCCGTTTGTGTCGTTTTTTACCGTTCCTGCCGTTAATAATTCAGCGCTTAAGCGTTTGTTTGCGAAGGATAATAACGGGATTCATACTGAGCGAGTATATCGGAAATTTCGGGATCCGCACTCTTTTCATATAGCGCACCGGTCAGGTAGTCCAATCGTTCGTTCGTACGGTTCCGCTCTTTCATCCGATCAATGGATGGCAATATCCAAAGGGTGGTTAAAAAATATAGTCCGGTTAAAAGCAGCAACACCACGATGACAATCATTGAAATTCGAAGCTTCTCTGCAGGGGTTTTGGGAATTGATACATCAATCTCATCATCCGGCAGTTCGCCGTTCGATGATGTTGACTGCATCAGCAAATCCCTTCTCTCGCGGTCTGTTGCCATCTTTGACCGTGAAGGGTGCCGTGATGTTTTCACCAATATCGGTGCCTGCATATGCGTACGCGGCCGAATCTGATGCTCCTCCTGAACCAGAGGATTTGGCCTGGGAAGCACGGAGGAAAGAATGTTCTTGGCGGGATTGTTGTCCTCCGGCGCCTGCGCCTTAACCGAATGCTCCGTGTTTGCTTCGCGAGCGCACACCTGTGTCAGATAGGTTAGTTGCTCGGATCGAAGGCCAACCTCCAGTGCGTGCTGAAACCCGGCGGATGCACGGACCAGCTTTCCGTCGATGGCGAGGCATATACCGTACAGCAATGCCGCCTCCCCCCAATCCGGGAATCGTGTCAGAAGCTTGCGGAGTGTAATGGCGGCGATGTCGGCGCTGTCCGAACCGGCATGTTGAAGAGCTTTATTATACTGCTTCAGGACGATTTCCTGCTGCTCGCCGGAAAGAGTAAAGCGTAAAAGATCCCTGCCTTCAATCGGCGGAATTGACTTAACCGCTTCAATCCAGTTCATTTGAACCATCTCCTCCCGGTCGATCTGTAAAAACGCTTCGTACCTGTCCGATCAGATAAAGGGATCCGACGCAAACAATCGGCGCGCCGTCTTCTCCGGAACGCATAAGCGCTTCTCTGGACGCACGATTTGCATCTTCCGAAACAATGATCATGCCTTGAATATTATACATACTCGTCAATCGGTTGTAAAACTCGCTTCCTTCTTGGATGACTTGTCGAATCGCCTCCGCGAGCGCGTCGGCCGGGAGGCTTCTTTTTTGATTGACGGTGACGCAATTGATTTCTCGAAAAGAAAACGTCGGCACGTGCAACAGAATCCGTATCATTTCCGAATAATCCTTGTCCTCCATCACTCCGATGATGAGGCGCGGGGGATTCATAGTAAATATTTCGCCGAACGCCTCGTTCATCGCCGCGCAAAAAGCGTTCATTCCCTGTGGATTATGAGCACCGTCCAGAATGACGAGCGGACGCTTGGATATAATCTCGTTTCGTCCCTTCCAGACTGTTGCGGAAAGGCCTTCCCGAATTTCCGACTCGGATACCCGGGAGGCAACGGCGTAAGCGGCTACCGCGGCATTCAGCGCCTGATGGCGCCCGATAAAACGGATATAAACCGGTTCTTTAATCAAGCCGAATCGCAGATATTGCCCGCTTGTAACGGGAGTACGCCGGACGATATCCGCCTCCGATACGATCGTTAGACTTGAGCCGGCTATCCGGCTCTTTTCCGTAATCACCCGCTCGACCTCCCGAGCCTCATCATTTGACAGCGAGGTATTGTATGGAGAAAGGAGAAACACCGGACACCCCGGCTTAATAATGCCCGCCTTCTCGGCGGCAATCTGCTCGATTTTCTCTCCGAGGCAATCGGTATGATCGTACCCGATCGCCGTGATGATCGAGCACAGAGGCTTGCGGATGATATTGGTTGAGTCGAGCCTCCCTCCGAGCCCGGTTTCCAGCACGACGCATTCGCATTTTTGCTCGCGAAAATAAATAAATGC
>CAYGIB010000095.1:0-7115 GCA_964349735.1 uncultured Oscillospiraceae bacterium
GAGAAAATCAAATCATGAAATCCGGTTTCAGAATCGAGTTGCTTGTCAGCGAGAACTGATCCATATGCATTGCGGAAATATAGAATACGACACAATTATTATGCAACGTTGCAAACTTGTGGACTTAACTTTTCACCTGATATATGGAGAACGGTTCATCGGTTTACGATAAATGCGTTACTTTGGCGGAAAATTCCTCATTCACAGGGACAGGTCTTGAAAATTATGTTATTTGCGGTGACAGGGCAACAACGTTGACGGGAGGAGTGTAGATTGAAAAGGATTTTACCGGCACTTCTTACGGGTCTTTTTGTAATTAGCTTGTCAACGGCTTGCTCCGATCTGAATAAATCTAAGATTACAACTGAGGCACCAGAACTCAGAGTTCTTGAAATTGAAGTTCTCTCAGATTCATCCGATGGGGGAGAGTACGTTTCGGAACTTGGATCAGACTCTGACGCCAGACGTAAATCATATCAGGATAAGGACGCCCCCGGAGAGGCGAAAGTCGTTTTGAACGGAAAGACATATACCGGCGAATACACGCACTCGATTGTCGAAGGACACTATTTTCATGTGTCAGATTATTATTCAGGCTCTAGTGGCTGGTTTTCTGTTAACAGAGAAACCGCTCAACTTGAAAGATTACATCCGGACAGTAGTAAAAAAGGAGATAAGTCAACGGATGAATGCAGAAAAATAGCTGAAGAACTTGCGCGACAGTACATTGATTTATCTCAATATACGCTATCAGGGGGAGGCGGAGATAATCTTCACCCCTATTTATTCATGAAAACGATAAACGGCATGGAAACCAACGATACTCTTTTTATAGGCGTTAGTTCTTCGGGTGAAATAGTAGATTTTTCGAATTTTACATCCGGAAATGCAGAAAACGCATTCAATAGTATAGACGCCAAAGCAATTGACGATTTGATTGAGCGGTTATCGTCCTCCGAAGTGATGGAGATGATAGACAAGAAAGTAAATACTATTTATGAGGACTGTGCGTCCTATAGCATAGAAAATAAAGTGCTTGTTGATCTTGAAAACAATGAGTTGGGTTTGATTTATGTCATTACCGGTAAGTTTACGCCGATTCAAATTGAGGAAGGATACATGGTATCCTGGTTCATAACAGAATTGCTTGTTTATGAAAGCTGAAATACAGATCTTGCCAATTATAGTGTTTGCAGAGACGGGGTAACAACGATGGCGGGAGGAGTATGACATGAAAAGGATACTATCGGCAATTCTTTTGGGCATTTTTGTAATTGCCTTGGCAACGGCTTGCTCGAATCAGAGTGAACCCCTAAATACATTCGCTTCATCGGAAACAAAGGTTATTGAAATCGAAGTGCTCTCAGGTTCCTCCGATGGAGGAATTATGGTTTCGGAACATGGATCATGCTCTGACGCCAAACGTAATCCGCATGAGGATCAGGACGCCCCCAGAAAGGCGGAAGTCCTCTTTAACGGAAATACATATGCCGGCGAATACATGCACTCGATTGTCGAAAGACATTATTTTCATGTGTCAGATTATTATTCAAGCTCATTCGGAATTTTTTCTGTCAACAGAGAAACCACTCAACTGGAAAGCATGATGTTATACAATCATGGAGAAGGGGATAAGTCAACGGATGAATGCAAAAAAATTGCTGAAGAATTAGCGCAACAGTATATTGATTTATCCCAATATTCGCTGACAACAAAAGGAGACTCTCTTCGCACCTATTACTTCATTCGAATGATAGACGGGGTGGCGACCTCCGACGTTCTTTCTGTTGGTGTTCGTTCTTCGGGTGAAATAGGAATTTTTTCGAATTACACTTCCGGAAAAACGAAAAACGCCTTCAGCAGTGCAGACCCCAAAGCAATCGGCGATATGATTGAGCGGTTATCCTCTTCTGAAGTAATGGCAATGGTTGACGGAAAAGTTAACGAAATGTATGAGAACTGTGCATCTTATAGTATAGTCGACAAAGTACTTATTGAGCTTGAAAACCATGAATTGGGCTTGGCTTATACCATCGACGGTGAGCTCGAGCCGATAAGAACAGGAGAAAATCAAATCATGAAATCCGGTTTCAGAATCGAGTTGCTTGTCAGCGAGAATTGATACGCGCGATTTGTGTGCCGATCAGCTCTCTTAGGATAAAAAATGCAAGTCATGTTTTCCTCGCCGGATTCAGAAATGTACCTTTGGTACATTTCTGAGGTAAATCTCCACCAAAAAATAAGACCATATGGCCTTTATCTGTTTTTGGTGGCCGACTCTCGGGTGCTGTCGCACCCTGTCGTCGCTCGGCATGCGCGATGCGCATGCCTTGGGTTCCCTCCACCAATGCAAAAGCCACGCTTTACGTGGCTTTTGCATTGGTGGAGGCGAGGAGAGTCGAACTCCTGTCCGAAATCATATCCTCCGAAGCATCTCCGGGTGCAGTCAGTGTTTAGAGTATTCCCCTCTTCGCCAAGCCCGCTGACAGGCCGGCGCGTCCGGTAGCTTCATATTGACATCCCGCGGTCAAAGCTTTTCGCGAGGCGTTTCCCTATTTAACCTGCCGATAGGTAAGGTCTGCTGTCTGACACCCTAGACCCACCCAGCAGATCGGGTGGAAGGATGCGTGGCCGGTATTAGGCGGCTACGAGTTGTGTTTTAGGTGTTGCAATTACTTGCTATCCCGTTTTTTAGAGAGGCCAACGAGAATCCTCTACCCGCTTCTTCGGTTCCAACAACCCCGTCGAAACCATTACGCCCCCATGTTTGAGATGAGGGGCAGATATATTATGCCAGATTTAAGGGATTTTTCAAGTGGCATGAGGAGCGAATCGTTTTTAAAAAAGAGACATTTGCATTCTGCAAGCACTGGTTTTTGCGATATAATTAAGTGGTTAATCCACGACGACGGGGGAATGCTGCGAATGGAGACCAAACACAGGACGGAAATAGGCGAGCTATCAGCGGAGCAGAAAGCATCTTTGTGCTCAGGGCAGGATTTCTGGAGAACCGAGCCGATCGGTTTCCCTGATATTCCGAGCATCATGGTATCCGATGGGCCGCACGGTTTGCGCAAACAGGATTCCGACGATGGGAGAAAGGGTCTGGGCGACAGTCGCCCTGCGACCTGCTTTCCGCCGGCGTGCACATCCGCGTGTTCTTTCGACATCAAGTTGATGCGTCAGATCGGAGAGGCGATCGGCGACGAAGCAAGAGACCAGGACGCTGCAGTCGTGCTGGGGCCTGCGATGAACATCAAGCGATCTCCGTTATGCGGTCGCAATTTTGAATATATTTCCGAAGATCCGTTTTTGACCGGTGAGATGGCGTCGGCTTTGATCAAAGGCATCCAGAGCAAGGGCGTTGGAACCTCGGTCAAACATTTCGCGGCGAATAGCCAGGAAACCGCACGTTTTATCTGCGATTCAATGGTCGATGAACGGGCATTGCGGGAGATCTATCTGGCCGGGTTTGAGGCTGCGGTCAAGCAAGCTAAGCCATGGATGCTCATGTGTTCATATAACCTCCTTAACGGAACCTACACTTGCGAGAACAAGCACCTTATGGAGGATATTCTACGAAACGAGTGGGGTTTCAAGGGCGTTGCCGTCACCGACTGGGGTGCGATGAACGATCGGGTGAAGGCATTATCGGTCGGGCTCGATTGGGAGATGCCGGGACCGGCACCGGAAAATGACAAGTGCATCGTCGAAGCTTGCCGGAACGGTTCTCTTTCGGAAGAGAAACTCGATGAGACCGTATCGCGAATGCTGGCACTTATTTCTAACGCCCAGAAGCGGCCGCATCCGCCGAAGACACCGTACGAGGAGAACCGTTTGCTGGCGCGCAGAGTTGCTCTGGAATCCGCCGTTCTCCTCAAAAACGAAGATCTTCTGCCGCTTCAGAAGAATAAGAGTCTCGCATTGATTGGCGCGTTCACCAAGGAGACGCGCTTCCAGGGCGGCGGCAGTTCGCGAATCAATCCGACTGCAGTCGTGCACGCGTTCGATGGGTTTACTGCGTGCGGCGCGAATTTTGTTTACGAGGAAGGCTATTGTTTCGAGGGAGACGGGACCGATTTGCTCAAGAAATCCTCCGCCGTTCGGCTGGCGGAGAGTAAAGACGCGGTCGTTATTTTCGCAGGGCTACCCGACGAGTACGAATCAGAGGGCTTTGACCGCACTCATATGAATCTTCCGGCCGGACAGAACGCCCTGATCGAGGAGATCGCGGCCGTTAACCCCAATGTTGTCGTGGTGCTCTACACCGGTTCACCGGTCACAATGCCGTGGATCAACCGGGTTCGCGCAGTTCTCCTGGCTTATCTGCCCGGTCAAGAAGGGGGAGGCGTGATTCCCTCTCTGATTTACGGGGACGCCGTGCCCTGCGGGAAACTGGCGGAGACCTTTCCGCTTTCACTCGAAGATACGCCGTGCAACCGGTATTTTGCGACCCGCCGCTTCGTGGAATACAGAGAGAGCGTCTTTGTCGGCTATCGCTATTACGATACATCCAAGACCAAGGTGCTTTTCCCGTTCGGACACGGTCTGTCGTACAGCCGCTTCGAATATGAGAACCTCGTCATCGGAAGCCAGAAGGTGACGGACACGGATACGCTCAAGGTATCCGTGGACGTAACCAACACCGGTGCTTTTGATGCCGCCGAAATCGTTCAGCTCTACGTGTCCGCACCCAAGTCCAAGTTATATAAACCGGTGCAGGAACTGAAGGCATTTTCAAAGGTGTACATCCCGCAGGGCAAGAAGAAGACGGTGACATTTACGCTGGATGGCCGGGCATTCTCCTTCTATAACGTGAATCTTCCCGGCTGGCAGATTGAGACGGGAATATATGATATTCATGTCGGCGCGTCGTCTCAGGATATTCGTCTCAGCAGCAAAGTTTCGGCACTTTCGGTCGGAAAGCGTGCACCGGTACCGGACTATACGGTGGAGGCGCCGTCCTATTACAATCTACGGCCGAACGGTTTGCCGATTCCCCGCGCGGAATTCGAAAAGGTGTACGGTCAAGTCATCGTTCCCCCGGAAAATCCGAAGAAGGGAAATCATACGCTCAACTCCACCGTCGCGGAAATCACGGATACGCGGTTCGGCTCATTTGTTGCATGGTTTATTCGAAGATCCATCGCCAAGACATACCGGGAGGATCCCCGGGAGGATCAGATCCGGATGATGGAAGCGATGACCGGCGACCTTCCGCTCCGCGGCGTCGTCAGTCTCGGAAGCGGGCGAGTATCGAGAGCGCTTTTCGATGGGGCGCTCGACATCATGAACGGACACCCGATTCGCGGTTCGAAAAAGATGATTCTCTCCATGAGGGAGAAAAGGAAACTGTGAAAAGCAGGATGCGCGAAAAGAAGAAATTGTGACGACATCGGTGGGGGAGAAGTAGAGATTTCGAAAATAAAACTCCCGATCATATTTTTTCAAGAGACAAGAAACGCCGTAACCGAGGCGTTTTTGTGTTTTCGAGAATAAATATGACTAACAATGTATAAATTGTAAACAAATTGTGTCTAAATAGTTGCCAAACTAAAAACACGATGCTATAATGCAGATAAGAAACAAAGGTGAGGGCATCGGAGAGACTCGGTGCCACTTACCATCCGGGACCTTATACGTACCCCCGTACAATGCCCCGAGGAAAGAGAGGTAAGACGATGAAAACGAAACGAACGATGTTACTGATTCTGGTTTCTCTTTTGCTCGTCGCTCTGGTGCTTCCTGCCTGTCAGAAGAAGTACTCAAAGGACGAGGAAGGCTTACTGCAACTCCAGTGCAACGCATCGGACATGCAGGACATCCTCGATGATGTGGGCAAGACCGAGCCTTCGGAGACTGAGGTAAAGGAAACCGATCCGAAGCCCACTGAGTCTGAACCGAAGGAAACAGAGCCCGAAGAAACCGTCAAGCCGACGGCAGTCCCGGTTGTCCATGCGGCTCCCGTAGTAACGGCGACAGCCAGAGCCGACGGAGTCAAGGTATCCTGGGAAAAGATCGCGGCGGATGATTTAAGCGGCTACAAGGTCGTTTACTCGAAAACCAACCCCAACCCGAAGTATCCCGATGACGGATACTATGTGTACATTACAGACGCCGACACAACGAGCAGTCTGGTAAAGGCCTCCAAGGTCGATGCCGGCGACTACTATTTCAGTGTTACGGCACTCTATGACGACGGAACCGCCGTCGCAGGAAATGCAGTCAGGAAGACCATGCCGGAATACGTCGCACCGACGCCGAGCGGCGATCGTGTTAAGCCGACAGTGTCCGTCAGCGTAGGTACCGACTATGTGAAGGTATCCTGGTCGAAGATCACCAGCGAAGACTTAGTCGGCTACAAGGTGGTCGCGTCCGTCGGAAATTCGAATCCCAAATATAGCGAGGACGGCTACTACACCTGGATAACCAATCGCGACACCACGTCCTGCAAGATCTATAACGGCAACAGCTATAACGGCGGAGATATCGATTGCTTCAGCGGCGGAACGTACTACTACTTCAGCGTCACGGCCGTGTACGGAGACGAATGGCAGAAGGTTGCCGGCAATGCCGTGCTGGCGAGGATGCCCGGAGAGGCGACACCGACACCGACTCCGATTCCCGAAGGAACATATCCGGCCTCGACCGTTTATACACCGACCAGTGATGGTGTGACGATTAATATCAGCTGGGCCAAAACGGCAGACATAACCGGTTTTCAATGGTACAAGGTGATGGTATCAAAGACCAATACCGATCCGAAGTACCCGGAAAGCGGTGAGTATTGGAGGGTCGTTGATAACCCGAACACAACCTCTGCATCTTTTGTACTGGCAGACAACGGAGTTGCTTCCGGAGAAACACTCTACATAAGAATTTCGACCGGCTATGATAGCCAGATGGCTCACGGAAACGTAGTAACCTACGTGGTCCCGGTACCATAATTGACCATCCACGGATGGCCTTGTGACCGAAGATACCGCTTAGGAGAACGGCGCTAAAATAAGTCGCAAGCGTGCCCCCATATTGAACGGACGTGCCCCACGCGTCCGTTCATTTTTTTGCCTCGAAAAGGATTCAGTGAACGGAAATATAATTTGACTATCAAAGCA
>CAYGIB010000096.1:0-7099 GCA_964349735.1 uncultured Oscillospiraceae bacterium
TTCCCCTCCCTTCTTTAGAATCTGAAATAGATGAACGGGTTATACGCCGTACTCGAGAGTGACAGGATACAGAGCCCCAAGACGAGGAGCGACGCGGCCATGGATGCAATTTCCGGCAGAAGGCTCGGGACGGAAGCTTTTCCGGCGATCCGCGTGACCAGTTTCTTGGGAAAATCCGTCGCTCCGAGGATGCCGATGACAAGGAATAGAATGACCGACGGCGTCACAGTCGTCGAAAGAAAGGACACCATCTCCGATGTCATGGACCAGCCGACGAACATCTTTCCGATCATCGCAAAGCCCTGACCGATGGTTTCCGATCGAAAAATAACAAACGCGGTCACCGCGACCAGAAGCGTATAGATGCTTCCGAGCGCCTTGATCCTCCACTTCTCCGGCCGGATCACTCCGATGCGCTCGAGCATGATAAAGAGCCCGTGGTAGAAGCCCCAGATAACGAAGGTCCACTGCGCTCCGTGCCAGATGCCCGTGCAGAAAAAGACGATTAAGAGGTTGACCGCCGTCCGGATGGTACCCTTTCGGTTTCCGCCCAACGGAACATACAGGTACTCCTTAAACCACGTCGACAGCGAGATGTGCCACCTGCGCCAGAATTCCTTAATGCTTCCGGAAATATAGGGATAGTTGAAATTCTCCTTCAAGTCAAAGCCGAACAGTCGCGCCAGTCCGATGGCCATATCCGAATACCCGGAAAAATCGAAGTAAATCTGGAGCGAGTATGTGATCGCTCCGAGCCATGCGATGGGAGCGTTCATCTCCACTCCCGAAAGTGCGAACACCTTGTCGGCGACCGCTCCGAGCGTATTGGCGATCAGGACTTTCTTCCCCAGCCCGACGGCGAATCGCTTCAGCCCGGCCGCCGTCTTATCGATATTCTCCTCACGCTTCTTGATTTGCTTCTCAATATCCGAATAAAGGACGATCGGTCCGGCAATCAGCTGCGGGAAGAACGAGATGTATAGGAGTACTTTTCCGGGATTCTTCTGCGGTTCGGTCCTTCCCCGGTACACATCGATCGAATAGGACATTGCCTGAAAGGTAAAAAACGATATGCCGATCGGAAGGCGAATGATGGGAATCTCAATCGCGGATCCCAGAAGCCAGTTCACGTTATCGGCAAAGAAATTCGCGTACTTAAACACGAAAAGCATGCCGATATTAAAGACGACGCTCAGTACAAGCCAGAGTCTGGCGCGCGTCGATTGATTCTCCTTCGGACCCATCAGGCGCGCCATGCCATAATTCACAGTGACGGAAAGAAGCATCAGGACGATAAAAATCGGTTCGCCCCACGCATAGAAAATCAGGCTGACGAGTAAAAGGAACGTGTTCCGGAACCGCTCAGGCAGCAGTTTATTCGTAAGAAATACAAACGGCAAAAAAACAAAAAGGAAGATCGGCGAACTGAATACCATCTGCGGTCTCCCCTTTGCTTATTAAAATTACCGCATATTCCGCGCGGAATAAAAGCTGATGTAATGAACCGTACCGTCTTCAATACCAAAAATCAACCTCGGATTACTCTCCGGATCCCCTCCGGGAAGAATGTACGTCAGGACGACCTCGTCGAACGTACCCTCCCCGTATACGGCGACTACCGAGTCATAGCTGTCGCCCACGGAAATTCCTCTGGGCGTGGCAAACGTCGTGTCGGTAATCAGTATCTCGTCGATCTGGTCCTGCCCGTCAATCGGATAGGTGAAAATTTCAAAGCCGTTATAGATGAATCGCTTGTCTTCTCCAACAAACATGCAGCTCACCGCCGCCTCGAGCGTATAGTCCTCGCCGAGAGCCGATAACAGAGCCTGCACATCGGAAAGAAGAACAATGCTGACTCCCTGATGCGAGAACACGAGGTCCTTATCGCCGAACGGTCCGGTCAGAAACGTCGTCTCGGCCGGAGTGGTCTCCGCCGCGGATGTGGTCGCCGTGACCTTTGGGCTTGACGTACACGCCCCGAGAAAAGCAAGCAGAGAGACGGTAACAAGCATAACCAGTATTTTCTTGATCATATGTCCTCCGTTTCATTCAAAAGAAATCCGCCGCGCTTTAGCCGCTTGGGGATGGTTCCGCCGTCAGGGCGGATGACGAGGGTGAAGTTGGCTCTGATGTCGGCGTTGGAGTCGGGGTAGGGGTCGGCGTCGGGGTCTCGGTCACTGTAGGGGTAGGCGTCTCCGTCACCGTGGGTGTCGGCGTCGCAACCGGCTTATTCGGATCCGTCGGATCCCAGGTCGGATAATTCGGGTCGATGGCAGGCTTTCCGGGGTAGGAAACCAGGTCGCTGCTGCTGACCACCTCGACGATGGTTCCCGCCGCACAGTTATAATAGACGAATCGCGCACCGGCAACGGTAGTGCGAACACAACCGCCGGTTACATTTGAAGATCCTATACCATTGTAAGAATCTGCTTTTAAATCATCAAAGGCATCATCACCATGATCGTAATAAAGTGGCCCGTGGAAATATACCACTGTTCCACTTTTATTCACAGCATACCTTGATGTATAAGGAGAATATTGGTCCGGAGTAAATCCTGTCCAAGTATGCCACAACTGTTTTGTACTGATAGAAAATGTTCCAACCGGTGTTTTGCTTCCTCCGAGTGCCGCAGGGTAGGTTACAATCTTGTTTGTGTATTGACCGTTTTCGTCAATTTCAAAAACAGCAAACGCGCAATCGGCTTTATCAACAATTATTTTATACTTACTCGGTGGCTTCGTTGTCGGTGTAGGCTTCGGTGTCGCGGTCGGTCTCCGGGTCGGGGTCGGCCCCTTGGTCGGTTCCGGGGTCGCGGTCGGTGTCGGGATCAAAGAATTGTTGAGGAAGACCACGAGTAACTCGTCGTCTTCAATTCCGATTTTCCCGTCGTCACCATAGGCAATCACAATGTAACCCAAAGGATTATTTTCGAGAAATTCCCATCGCGTATCGGAGCCGTTGACGATCTGGCTGATGCCGTATTCGGAACCGTCCGTCGAGGTATAAAGGACGTAATAATCCGCACCTTCGACCGGCGTCCACTCAACGATACAGCCGGTCTCGCTCGTGGTTACGGTCATTTCGACAGATGAAGCGGTGATCTCGCCAATCTGTATACTCGACGGAAGCTCGTCCGCTTCCGGAATAAATATAGGGATTGCGGTTGGACCCGGAGTTGGGGTCGCGGTCATATCCGGCGCGCCCGTCAGTAGAGCATCGCCCTCATCGACGTATTCCGTCGTGTCGGCCGGCGCCAGCTTGAGTCCACTACCCGTCAGGGATAAATAGACGAGAGTCATTACGAACAGCGTCGCAACGACGACCGTCATCACCCAGAAATTTGTTTTTCTCATGTTGCCATTATCCTTACTATATTCGGAGAACAGAGCTTCCGTTTCTCCCCCACTTTCTAACATCATCGTACACGAAACAGGTTAAATCGGTCAATGCCCTTATTCGCCGGACCACTTAGCCGGAGGGCCGAAGCTGCGGAAAATCGACTCTACGAACTCGGTGTCGGGGTGGGTGTCGGGCTCGGTGCCGGGGTCGGCTTCTGCGGATCCGTGGGATCCCAGGTCGGGAAATCCGGATCATAGGAAGGCTTTCCGGGATAAGAAACCAGGTCCGTGCTGCTGACGACCTCGACGACGGTTCCCGCCGGGCAGGCGTAATAGACAAAACGCGCGCCGGCCACCGTTGTCCGGACGCAACCGCCGGTCTTATAATCCAAGCCGATATCGTTATATGAATACTGCATCAGTGTGTCCAGGCTCTTTTTCCGGTAAATGGGTCCGTGGAAATAGATACCCGCGCTGTATTGCGAAGCGTAAGGCGAATACCGGTCCGGGCTGAAGCCGGACCATCTCCGCCATTCGAGCTTGGTACCGATCTTGAACTGGCGTTTCTCGGTAGAGAGCGGGGTCTTTCTGCCACCGAGCGCTGCCGGGAAGGTCGCAACCAATTCGGTATACTCGCCGTTCTCGTCCGCCTCGAAAATACCAAACGCACAATCTTCCTTATCGACGATAATCTTGTATTTGTTCGGCTGCTTTGTGGTTGCGCCGGTCTCGCCGGTCGGCCGGGGGGAAGGAGTCGTCAACGGCTCATACATCGGGGAGCGGTACGCCTTTACCATGACGTCGTCATCCATTCCTTCCTGCTCGTTGTCCCGATAGGCCAGAACCATGAATCCCATGATATCGTTTTCCATGTATTCCCACTGGTAAACGCTTGGCGACAAAATCTCAACCGGAATGTACTCAGCTCCGTCATAGGATGCACAGAAGATATAGTAATCCGCCTCAACGACAAACAGCCATTCCAGTCGATAACCGATCTCGTTCTCGAATACCGTCAGTCCGGTCATCGTGGTTCTCATCGTGTCGATCCAGAAGCTATGCGGCAAATCTTCGATTTCGGGGATGAACTCGGGAATACTCGTCGGTGTCGGAGTGGGTGTCGCGGTCGGGTCGGGCGTATCCGTCGCATTCGCTTCGGTTGCTTCGATGGAGTCGGTCGTGGCGACCGGCCCGTCCGCTCGATTGGCTTCGTCACCCGTCAGGGATAAGAAAACGAGAATCATCACGAATAACGTCGCGACGACCGCCGTCATAACCCAGAAATTTGTCTTCCTCATGATGCCGATGTCCTAACTTGGTTCGGAGAACAAAGTTTATTAATTCTCCCCCACTTTCACGCATCATCCTACACGAAAAACGACATGTCGGTCAATGCTTTTACTGCGAACAAACCGTTACGTTATTAACTGTAATTGGAATGAAATAATGCTTTTCGCGCGATTTTGCGCTCAGGTATAATGGATATATCTTTTCGAGCGATAAGAATTCTTGTCCGACCGGGGTATCACTGATGTCGAATATGCCGCCGGAAAAGTGCAGGCAGACCGTAAACGATGGTGTATTCATTCCGCGTAGATGGTGCAATCAGCATGCTCCATTCACAGCGGCATATTCACGAGCCAACGAACTGCATCCCGCCGGCGTTTGACGGGTCAGAGCTCGCCCGGGGTGGAGATTGTGTGTCAACACTTTAATAACATGGTTCGGTCGGCATTTTCTTTTCACTATGAGAAACAAAACCCCCGTCGTTTGAAGCGCGACGGAGGTTTCTCTTGGAGCGGGATACGAGATTCGAACTCGCGACTTTCACCTTGGCAAGGTGACACTCTACCACTGAGTTAATCCCGCACGCACGATGTATTATATCGACCCTCAGGTCGGATGTCAACCGAAATCGAGGGGTAAACCGTCGTAAATTCGCCGCATACGCCGGGCAGTTTATCGATGAAATCGGGAATGTTTTCCCGGAGAAAATCGTCTTATGAATAGAGACAGAGTATAATTCTAAAAGAAGAACTCGAAGGAGATGCGATATGAATAAAAGGTGGCTCCCCCTGCTCTGCTTATTGATTGTCGGATGCATTGCCGGATGCGCACCCCGAGGCTCGGACGTGACCGACAGACCGGAGGACGACGACGATGACCCTGAGATGCAAATCGCCCGCATTGACGTGCGTCACAGCTCGTTCGGCATGACGGAAATCGAGTACAGAATCGATCTGGAAGACGGATCTTTTTGGATATATGAAATCTCCTCGGATTATGAAAACTACGAACCCCGAAATTCCGATGCGGAAAATGAGGGTTTCACTTTGGTCTCCGAGCTGTCCGACGAAGAAGTCGAAGATTTTCTGGAGCAGTGCGACCGCTATAATATTGCAAAGTGGAAATCTCAATACATGAACGACGACATCTGTGACGGGCATCAGTGGGGGATGATCATCCTTTTCACCGACGGAACGCACAAGGAGATTTCCGGCAGTAATGCGTACCCCGGGACCTGGGATGAGATGCGTGAAGCATTTGAGGATCTGACCGGAGAGGATATCTTATCGGTCAGTAGTTACTGGCTGGACAACTGACCGACCGAAATTAAGCAGCGATTGGCTCGAGGACTAGCCGGCCGGAGCTTGCTTACTATTCCGCCCGCTTCCTCCTCGGAAACGGCAGCAGAAGACGGGTCTCTTCGCAGTAAAGGTCAAAGCCGCTTTTCCGGGAGGCCAGACGCTTCTCGGCCATCGGGATGCTGATAAAAAGGAACATCAGCGTGTTTGCCATCGGGCCGACGGCCAGATATATGTAGCCGGGATGGACGGACAGCATCACCAGATATACGCCCCACCACATCAGGATTTCTCCCAGATAATTCGGATGGCGAGAATGCTCCCAGAGGCCGATGTTGATGATTTCGGAGCGGTCGGCGTTCTTGCGGAAGCGGTGCATCTGATCGTCGCTGACCATCTGAAGAACCGCGGCCAGGTAACATATGAACAGGGCCGGAATCGTCAGGAGGCGAATGGCCGGATTTTCGAAATATATTAATGAGGGAATCATCACCGAGAAAACGATGAGCGTCGGGAACAGATGAATCCCCAGAAAATTAACGAGCGGGAACCACGCATTGCTCTTGTCCTTCAGCATATCGTACCGCCAATCCTGACGGTGAAGCCCGGGAAAGGTATACGCCCAGTTTGCGGT
The DNA here is from genome assembly GCA_964349735.1 of uncultured Oscillospiraceae bacterium. Lineage (GTDB taxonomy): Bacteria > Bacillota > Clostridia > Saccharofermentanales > Saccharofermentanaceae > JAAYCT01. Next base: position 6,559 of record CAYGIB010000096.1, read on the forward strand.
AAGTCGAACGCCCCAGAACCAGATCGCTCCCAGAAGCGGCATGGCCTCGGGCCGCAAGGTTCCCCGGAACAGACAGGCTGCCGATGCGATGATGATCGGAGCGACGCTCCAGTACGGGTCGTAAACCGATGCGTTATGAAGAAGCGTCCCGATCAGAAAAATCAGGACGGTCGCCGCGACATCCGCAGCAAGCACGCGAAGAATAAAGTCGAATCCGGAGAGAAAGAAGAACACCGCAATTCCGACCGCCGCGGCAAGCGCGTAGGAAAGAACAATGATTGCAAAAGAAAATCGCCGGTTCTCCTTATAGGACATGACACCACCTCCCGACCGTGCTCCCGCATCGCGCAAATCCCCCAACAACGCTACGGGAGTATTCCTGATTCCAATCGCATTATACCAAGAAACGGATCGAATATCGAAAGTCCGAGTGAATAATTTCTCGAAAAAGAGAAAGTGCGGACACAATTCATTCAAGCTTTGTTCGCAATTTATTTGATATAATTAAATCACCGGAACGGCAGACATAATCTCCTTTGAC
>CAYGIB010000097.1:0-7087 GCA_964349735.1 uncultured Oscillospiraceae bacterium
GCTTTAATGATTCGGGACATTTGAACAGCATAAATCTCTCTTAAGATTGTCTCCGAAAATATACTGAACCTCATCTTCCGGAATAACGGTAGTGATCGATGATTTGTAGATTAGATTCTGAGTGCGATTGGCCTCGAGAATGATCGATTGGTTGTCAAAACCTACAATAATTCCTCTTCTTATCTCCCCTGCAAGCAGATATACGGAGACAACATTTCCGTTCTTTCTGCAGTTGTTCAGGAAAATCTCTTGAAGATTAGCATTCTTGAAAGATCGGAACGCCTCTCTTTGCCCCGAAGTAAAATCATAATCCTGCTCCGGGGAATGGTCACTCATGACCTGGTTCGTAAACTTTCTTAACGAATTTCCGTGATACACTTCATTCACCCCCTTAATTATTGGCATGGATAGCGTATCACAGGTGAGCCGGTCTTTTCGACATGATATATACGTTAAATTATCCTGATGTCTGATGATTGATAGAATGATCGGAATCGAGGAAGAATATCGGTCCATATTTTCATATTAATCATAATGAACCTACGCGTAATCCAAGGTAATCGAATCAATAACAACGTCCGAATCGTCCGGTTTAATCCAGATGGCTTCCTTCATTCTTCGGAACCAGGTCAGTTGACGTTTGGCGTAATTTCGTGTTCGTTGCTTAATCAATGCAACCGTCGTCTCGTATGACCGCAGCCCTTCAAAATACTCAATAAATTCCTTGTATCCGATTGCCTGAATCGCGGTAGGTCCGGTTAATACGCCTGTCTTATGAAGCCGGGCAACCTCTTGCTCCAAGCCTTGAATAATCATCGCGTCCACCCGGGCATCGATACGCTGGTATAAATCTTCGCGGGGTCGTTCGACGACAAAAACCTTAAATGGGTACTTGGGACCCAGTAAAAGCGAACGGTCGCGGTAACTGCTCATTGTCTGATTGCTCTGGCGATATACCTCCAGTGCGCGAATGACTCTTTTCGCATTATTCGGATGAATTTTTTCCGCGCTTTCCGGATCGACCCGAAGAAGCTCGCTGAAAGCGGTCTTACCATTATCAAGATTATATAATTCTGTTATCTCCTTTCTGATTTCCGGCAGAACGGTAATGGGTGAATACTCGATTCCCTCGAAAAGTGACGTGGCGTATTGCCCGGTTCCGCCACAAAAGACCGGTAAAATCTCGGACGCCAATAGATTAGAAATCACGGAATAGGAGTGCTCCAGATAATTTGCCACGGAGAAGAACTGATCCGGATCGACGATATCAAGCAGATGGTGTCGAACCTCCTCCCGCTCCTCCTTAGAAGGCTTTGCGGTTCCAATATCCATTCCGCGGTATATTTGCATGGAATCCATTGAAATAAGTTCAGCCGAAAGATCCTTGCATAGCTTAATTGCGAGCGCACTTTTACCGACGGCAGTCGGCCCGCAAATAATCGGAATGTGTGAAATATGTCCAATCGGCAGAGTCAATAAGGTTGACATCGGGTGCTCCTGAGATCCATCTGCGGTCACTTGCATGTCTTGGACCGCGTATTAAACGATGCGTTTAAACTCCTTTTCCAGCGATTTCTTGGAATAGCGGACGATGATCGGTCTTCCGTGAGGGCAGGAAAACGGATTATCCAGTTCAACTAAGCTGTCGATGAGTGAAGAAACCTCGACGGGATTCAGTCGGTCGTGTGCTTTTACGGCTGCTTTACATGCGGCTGTCGCCAAAACAAGTAAATATTTATCATCCGAGGCTTCCGACTCGGTTCTAAGCGAATCGGTAACATCGATAAAGACCGGATTAATGTTTTGACCGTTGAGAAGCGACGGTGCATAGCGAATCGCAATTTCCTTTTCGCCAATGCGGTCAAAGTCAAAACCGAGTTCCCGATACTTATCATGATTCTGCTCGGCAAACTCGGTATCGGACATCGAAAGCAAGACGATCGATGGCTCCAGAAGCTTTTGGGAAGGCACATCTTGATGTCTTTTTGCGGCTCCGGACTTCAGCAATTTTTCAAAAAGGACCTTCTCATGCGCTGCGTGCTGATCTAAAAGAATCAGGTTGTCGTTTGATTCAAGGAGGATATATGTTGCAAACAAGATGCCGATATAACGAGCATTTTTTACCTCTTCCAGAGCGGAATCTCTTGTGTGTGAGGGGTTCCGAACAAATTCGGGTCGATTCGTTTCCGGATTCTCCCGGGTTACATCGGCCGGTTCCCGTACTCCAACGGATTCAAGTTGATCGGAGACAATTTGATTTCCGAGGGCTGTCTGGATCGGATACGCCTTTTGCCCAGGCAGATTGCTCGGCGAACTCGATTTCTCTAGTGTTTGAATTGTCTCCGAAGCGGAGTTCTCCGGGCTTGGTTTGATCTCACCGACGAAGGGTTCAGTCATCAGGGCGCCGTGAAGCGCATGGTAAACTGCCCGGAAGACCTCGGAGTCATTCCAGAAACGAACTTCGGCCTTCTGGGGATGCACGTTGACGTCGACGAGAGCGGACGGAACGTAAATCATGAGGACGACAAATGCGTACTTCCCCCTCATCAGGAGCGTCTTGTAGGCCTCGTCCACTGCCGCGGAGATGATTTTGGACCGTATGATCCGGTCGTTTACAAAAATCGTTTGCTCTCCCCTTCCCGACCGCGCGATAACCGGTTTTCCCGCAAATCCGCGCACCCTAATTTTATCGTGTTCGGATTCGAACGAAATGCAGTTTCCGACAACATCGCCCCCGTAAACACAATAAAGAGCGGATTTCGGGTCATTGTTTCCCGGGGTGTGTAAGATTTCCTTCCCATTCTTGATTAATCGAAAAGAAACATCGGGACGAACCAGTGCGAATCGCTCGACGAGAATGGTTATATACTGCGCCTCTGTTTGATCCTTCTTTAGAAACTTGTACCGGGCGGGCTGATTAAAGAAAAGGTCGCGCACCTCGATGGATGTTCCCCATGTGCCGGCATGTTTTTCCCTTCGGACAATTTTTCCTGTATCCAATTCAACCTTGGTTCCATATTCTTCGCCGACCGGTCTGGTCTTGAGAGTGATTTTCGAGACGGATGCGATGCTCGACAGGGCCTCTCCCCGAAATCCCATGGTCGAGAGGCGTGTTAGGTCATCCAGCGTAGTAAGTTTACTGGTTGCATGACAAGAGAACGCCGCGGCCGCATCCTTCTCGTCCATTCCGCAGCCGTTGTCGGTGACCCGAATCATTTTGATGCCGCCATCGGTAATTTCGGCCGTAATGACAGAAGCACCGGCGTCCAGGGCGTTCTCGATTAATTCCTTTACGACGGAAGCGGGGCGCTCAACGACCTCTCCTGCGGCGATGCCGTTGGCGGTCAATTCGTCCAATAGCCTAATTCTGCCCATTCGTGTCCTCTCCCCGCTCGGCTTCTTCGGGTCGTTCCTTTTCCGCCCGGTCGATCAAAGCATACAGGATATTCATCGATTCCAGAGGAGTCGTTGTCGTGATGTCCAGTGAAAGCAAAATATCGCGGATCGGATCTTTGCGAATAAAGGACTTGCGTAACGTGAAAATGTCCAACTGGCCGTTCATCGGCTCGAAGGATTGCGGTTCCTCCATGCCGGACAAATCCGCTGAGTCCCCGATTGTATTGGCGGGAACGTTTCCTCCATGGATGAGTTTACTCTTTTCGAGCTCAATAAGCACCATGCTTGCGCGGCGAATGACATCGTTCGGGACGCCGGCCAGTCGTGCGACCTCGATGCCGTAGCTATCGTCGGTGCCGCCGTTTTCAATTTTATGAAGAAAGATTACCGTTTTGTCCTTTTCCTCGACGGTGACATGTGTGTTAAAGATTCCGAAGATTCGGCCTTCCATGGCGTTAAGCTCGTGATAATGTGTCGCGAAAATCGTTCGGGCAAATAAAACAGCCGGATCGCCGATAAATTCGAGGATGGACCACGCAATCGCAAGACCGTCTAATGTGCTCGTTCCGCGGCCAATCTCATCCATCAGAATCAAGCTTTTACGCGTGGCATTACGGAGAATCGATGCCGCTTCGTTCATCTCAATCATGAAAGTGGACTGCCCGGATGAGATATCGTCGGAGGAGCCGATACGCGTATAAATACGATCTACAATGCCGATTCTCGCGTATTGGGCCGGCACATAGCTTCCGATTTGAGCCATTAGAACAATCAGCGCCACCTGACGCATGTAGGTTGATTTACCGGACATATTCGGACCGGTCAGGACCATGATCCGGCGGTTGTCGTTATTCATCAGCGTGTCATTCGGCACGAAATCACCGGACTTCAGCATTCTCTCGACAACGGGGTGACGACCCGATTCAATGATGAGATCCTGCGAATCATCCATGACCGGGCGAGTGTAGTGCTCTTGTTGTGCAAGCTCCGCCAAAGAAGAAGTGACATCAAGAAGGGCGATAAAATCTGCAGTCGAATATAGCCTTGAGGCGTGCACGGCTACCCGATTCCGAATTTCTGTGAATAATTCGTGTTCGAGCGTCATTCGTTTCTGTTGCGCACCAAGAATGGTGTCCTCCATACTTTTGAGCTCATCGGTTATAAATCGCTCTGCGTTGGCCAGTGTTTGTTTGCGGATGAAATATTCCGGAACCGAAGACAGATTGCTTTTCGAGACCTCAATATAGTAGCCGAAAACGCGGTTATAGCCGATTTTCAGATTCTTTATTCTGGTATTTTCACGTTCTCTTGCTTCCAAACCAAGAACAAAATCTCTGCCGTGTTCGGCAGCTTCCTTCAAACGGTCCATCTCATCGGAGTAACCCGGCTTAATGATTCCGCCGTCCTTAAGGACCATAGGCGCGTCGTCGTCGATGGACGAATCGATTATTTCGAATACATCAGTCAGGTCGTCGAAGCCCGAAGAATGTTCGCCGAGAACGCCCCCGGAGAATCGATTCGCGGCTGCACGGACAAAAGGCAGCTTACGCAGTGTGTTCTTGAGATGAATTAAGTCCCTCGGGTTTGCAGACGCAAGAGATATTTTAGAAACGAGCCGTTCCATATCAGAAATTCCGGTCATCGACTCAATGAGTTCCCGGCGGTGAATAAACGAATCAAACATCTCTTCGATCGAATCTTGTCGCAGGACGATTTGGTCCACCCGGACAAGAGGCTCGTCGAGCCAGCGGCGCAAGAGACGGGCTCCCATGGAGGTGACCGTTTTGTCTATGGCCCACAAGAGGCTTCCGCGCCTGGCATTGGATCGAATGGTTTGAGAAAGCTCGAGATTGTTTCGGGTCGGGACGTCCAACTCCATGGTATCGGCAATAGAAAAAACGCGCATTTTCGAAAAGTGGCTGACTTCAAAGCGCTGCGTCTCGTCCAGATAGCGCAATAACGCACCGGAGGCGGACAGCAGAAGATGACGGGTGTCCGGGTTTCGTTTTTCATCCGTTCGGTCAACGGTCAGTCGGATGGCCCCCTCTGACGTGAAATCGCTGTCCGGTCGCTCCTGAACGGTAATCGAAAACAGATTTTCAACGTTTTGCTTCGCCGGGGAACGAACGAACGCGCGGTTGCAAAGGATTTCCGATGGAGAATATCTGGAGAGCAGATTTATAAGCTGGGACTCCGTGTTCCCGATGACCAGCTCGGTTGCTTCAAAAACACCCGTTGTGATATCGGCGACCGCAATGCCGTATTGCATTCCGAGGCGATATAAAGAAAAGATAAAATTATTCCGCTTTTCATCCAAACTTGCAGAATCCACCAGGGTGCCCGGCGTCAGTATTCGGGTAATCGCTCGCTTAACGATACCTTTTGCGAGCGCGGGGTCCTCTATCTGATCGCAAATCGCAACCTTATATCCGTGTGAGACAAGCTTCCCGATATACGATTGAGCGGCATGATGCGGAATCCCGCACATCGGTGCTCTTTTCTCAAGTCCGCAGTCTCTTCCGGTCAATGCGAGCTCAAGCACCGAGGAGGCCGTGACGGCATCGTCAAAAAACATCTCATAGAAATCTCCGAGTCGGAACATCAATATCGCGTCGCGGCATTGCTCCTTTTGCTCGAGGTATTGGAGCATCATCGGTGTCAGGTTGTCCTTGTTCAGAGTTTTGTATGTGAGCGGTTTATCATCCATCGATTAAGTACTCCAACTGACCTTCAATTGAAAATGTTTTGGCTTTAACAAGTCGCACCATCGCCTTGCGTCCCTCGATGACATTTCCCGTCCCGAAGTCAAGTAAGAGCTTCTCTGAACCGAGCAATGTGCCCTCGGGAACCGTGAAGTTGATAAGACGATTGGATGAAGTCCTCCCCGTAAATACTGATTCGTTGGTGTGACTGGCGCCCTCAATCAACACCTCGTCGATGTTTCCGACTACCGATTGGTTGGAAGCCAGTGAATGGCCGTTCTGGAGCGCCAGAAGCCTCGAAAAACGCTCTGAAACCACTTCGTCGGTTACGGAGTCGGAAAATAATGCGGCCGCCGTCCCGGGTCTTTTGGAGTAGATGAAAGTAAATGCGGCATCAAAACGAATTTGCTCCATGAGGCTTAATGTGTCAAGGAAATCCTCTTCCGTTTCTCCGGGAAAGCCGACGATGATGTCCGTCGATATTGTTCCTTCCGGAACAAGTCTCCTATAGCGCAACGCAGTCTCCAAATACTGCTCGCGTGTATAGCCCCGATTCATCCGCTTGAGTATCCCGTTGCTTCCGGATTGAAACGGCAGGTGCAAATGCCGTTCAATCGCAGGGTTTTCGGCGATGATGTCAATCAGTCGATTCGACAGATCCTTCGGGTGTGATGTCATGAAGCGGACTCTCGAAAAAAGCTTCATTTCCGCCACGGCCTGAAGTAATTCCGGAAAATCCGGCGCGCCGGGTGTATCTTTTCCGTACGAGTTAACGTTTTGACCTAAAAGCATTACCTCTTCGAAGCCCTGTCCGGAAAGATCATTCAGCTGATCGATGATCTTGCTGTAGTCCCGCGACCGCTCTCTTCCTCGCGTATAGGGAACGACGCAATAGGTACAAAAGTTATTGCATCCGTACATAATCGGAACCAGTGCCCTGAACTTGCGTTGGCGCACGGACGGCAAATCATTGTCGTCGGGCATGAAAT
>CAYGIB010000098.1:0-7030 GCA_964349735.1 uncultured Oscillospiraceae bacterium
TCCTGGAGCAGAGTCTAATAGATACCGCTGACTTGGCGTACTACCGGACCATGTTTGATACCCAGCGCGGGTTAGGGATTAGTTTCAATTTTGACGGGCTGACCGAGGAGACCGTTCGGTCAATAATGGATGAGAAGTGGTCCGGGAAGCATTTCTCGAAGCGTGTTTGGCAGAATACGGACATCGTGTCCGCAAAGCTCCAGGAGATTGTGAGACAGAATGTATTAACCGGGCGTTCCTGGCGCCGGTGCATGTCGGATGTTGAGGGGTTTGTTGATACGCGAAATGCCGGGGCGAAGTTCGCTTCAGAGCGGCTGCTTCGCACAGAGACCAACTATGTCTACAACGCGATGAACGCGAAAGCTCATCAGAGTATAGGCGTAGAGAAGTATAAGTACTTGGCAACCTTAGACAGCCGCACGTCTTCGATGTGCCAGGAGCATGATGGAAACATCGATCCGGACACGAAAAAGGAATATGCCTACGAAAACATGAAGATCGGAAAGAACTACCCGCCGCTTCATGCGTTTTGCAGATCGGTAGTCATCGCGCGAATGGATCCTGAGCTAGAAGCCAGGCTGACAAGGACGGCGCGAGACCCAGTTACCGGTAAGGCGTACCAGGTGCCGTATGATATGACGTATCCGCAGTGGAAGAAGAGCTTAAATCCGGAACAGCAGAATCAAATGACGTTAAGTAGAAAGATGGCGGCGAATAAGGCTTCAGACCTGAAGCAGTACGAGAAGTATAAAGCAACCCTTGATCGAGACTTACCTTCTAGTTTTAAAAAATTTCAGGATTTGAAGTATCGAGATCCAGAGCGTTGGAGATACACTAAGATTGACTACGAGAGAAGAAATTTTCTCTTGCAGAATCCTGAGTCTGCGTTGCCCAATGCGACTCAGGCGACGGCTGTAAGCGAGAAATTCACGGGGTATATTTTTAACTCGAATAGCGCTGACGGCTGGCCAAAAGGAGTGGCATTTGATTCGAGATTGGGCTATAATGCGAGTAATTGGGGGGATTTGCAAAGTCAAATCCTTACAAGGGCAACTCAGTACCCGGCGCGCGCAGGATTATCCGATCAATATGGCACAAGGTTTGAGCAGAACATAATTATTTACGGGATAAAAAACAAGCCGGCAAATGTCGTGGTCGGATGGAATGTTCTGGGCACTGAGACGAAAATGACCACCGTGATAGTGAAGGAGGTGAAGTAAATGGAAGACGTCAGGCAATATGACCATGTTCTATTAAAAGATGGGCGTGAAGGTTGTGCTGTTGAGGTTTTCGATCAAGATACTCTCATAGTAGATGTCGGAACTTCACCTGCTGATTGGGAGACTATCGACGTTAAGGGCGACGATATCGCTTCAGTAACTCATCAGTCGAAGTAAACACATTTGCATCTGAGGTGGAGATACAGTGCTTCCATACGCCGACAACGGTGAAACAAGAGATGCCGGGCGCGCACGCCGGCCAGATGCACAATAAAAGCAATCCTTAACCGGGTTGCTTTTTTTGCAGGGGGAGAGCATGCGGTGTCCGTACATTACTCGAACGGCAACGGTATATGTGCCGATGGACGATGACCTTGGGTACCCTGCGGAAATATCAAATGCGACGTATGAGTTTCATACGGAATGCCTAAAAGAGGAGTGTGCTGCCTGGCAGAGCGGGCGGTGTGTAAGAACGTCGTAAATCTAGTGTTTTATTGGTATCAAGCGTCCTTCGGGGCGCTTTTTATATGCAAAAAACACGCTGTTCGGGCAGCGGCAACAAACCGATCGCACAGCGCGGGGCTTGGCCGCGTCACCAAGGAGAATGCGAAATGAAAGGAGATCTACCATGTTGAAGAAAGAAGACCTCATCGCCCTTGGACTCACGGAAGAACAGGCAAACAAGATCGTGGAAGACCAGAAGGACTATGTCCCGCGCTCGAGACTGAAAGAGGAATCTGATACCATAGCTGCCCTTAATAAGCAGCTGGACGCTCGCGATGCAGACATCAAAAAGCTGCAAGGCGACGCCGGTAAAGGATCCGAGCTCGAGAAGAGCCTCACGGACCTTCAGGCTAAGTACAAAAGTGACACCGACGCCCTCGGCAAGCAACTCGCAGATGCAAAGCTCGATGCTGCGCTCGATGCGGTGCTTAGTAAAGCGAAGGCTCGGGATCCAGTCAGTGTAAAAGCGCACATTAAGCGTGATGCGCTAAAACTGAAAGACGACGGCACGGTCGAAGGCCTGGATATCGAGACGCTCACGAAGGAAAAGCCCTATCTCTTCGAAATTGAGACCGAGGCGGATGAGGGGTCTGGATTCGCAGGTGGATCCGGAGACACAGGAACTCAAGAACCAAAAAATCTGAATGACGCCATCGCGGCGTACTATCACCCCTAAGGAGGAAATGAATTATGGCAGTTACACTTGCTGATGCAAAGAAACTTACTCAGGACAAGCTTACGCGATTCGTCATCGACGAGTTTCGTAAGGATCCTATTCTCGACAAGCTCACATTTGATGATGACGTGGCCATGGGCGGAGGGTCTACCCTTGCTTATGTCTACAACCGTGTCACCACGCTCCCCACTGCTGCTACTCGTGCCATCAACGCCGAGTATGTAGCTCAGCACGCTGTCACGACCCAGATCACCGCGAACCTCAAGGTTTTTGGCGGCTCGTTCGACGTGGACCGTGTCATCGCAAAGCACGTGAAGGGTATCACCAACCAAGTCTCCTTCCAGATGGACCAGAAGATTAAGGCCACCAAGGCTCTCTTTGCTGATCTGTTTATCAACGGAGATTCCGCCGGGGATGCAACCACATTCGACGGCATCGACAAGGCAGTCACGGGATCCAGTACGGAAGCCAATACGGGCGCAGACATCGATCTCAACAGTTCTGCTGACATCGATTCCAACTTCAAGACGTTCATGGACGCTCTTGATGTGTGGCTCTCCACTCTCGACGGCTCTCCAGACGCCCTCGTCATGAACAAGAAGATGTACGCAGTCATGCAGGGTATTGCCCGCAGATCCAACAGCTTCACGGCTTCGACCGATGAGTTCGGCAAAAAGACCGTCTCGTACTCCGGCATTCAGTTCGTCGAAGTGGGAGACAAGCCCGGAACGTCGAACCCCATCATCCCGATTACCGCTGGCAAAACCAGCATTTATGCGGTCCGCTTTGGTCTGGACGGGGTCCACGGTGTTACGCCGGACGGATCCAAACTGGTCAACCTGTATCTTCCGGACTTCAAGACAGCGGGAGCTGTGAAGAAGGGTGAAGTTGAGATGGTGGCGTGTATGGCGCTCAAAGCCACTCGTGCTGCAGGCGCGTTCCGGAGACTCCTGATTTCTTAAGAGAGGAGAAACACATGGCACGGATTTATGCTGACAACCCATATCATGATTACGACGGAGCAACCGTCGACTTTGTCAAAGGCGCTGCCGCTGTACCGTCGAGCAATGTGGTAATGACTGATTGGCTGACGGCGAACGGGTACACGATTATTCAAGGATCCGACACGCTCTCTCCCTGGGACGACCTCACATTTGAACAGCTTGTGCTGTTCGGAGCCTATTGTGGAATCGATGTTGAGGGAAAGACCAAGCAGGAGCTTGTGACAGCTATTGAAACGGCTTTGATCTCAATCGCTAAGTACGAGATCGCCGCCTTTGACGCCCTTGCAGCCGTGAGTGCCGGAACCGTTGCCGCTCCGCTGTTTGCCGATGCGACAGCGGTAAAAGCCGCGCTGCCCACCCGGGTAAAAGCGACTCTGGCGAACGGCATGATCGCAGATGTCCCCGTTTCTGCTTGGGTCGATACGGACACCTTCGATAAGACGGCAGCAGCAAGTTACACATTCACCGCAACACTTGGAGCGATACCGGTACCCTATGCCAACACGGCGGCGGTCACGGCAACGGTTGAAGTTGTTGTAGGCGCGTAAGAAGGAGGTTCTCATTATGTCTAAAGCGAAAGCGAAAGGTGCTGAGGTCGTGAAGATCCGCTCAAAGGTACCGGGGTACAACGGGGAGTCTGCCGGCGTCCAATTCCGTGATGGAGTTGGAGAGACCGGAGATCCCTGGCTGATCCAATGGTTTCTTGACCACGGGTACACAGTCGAGGATCCGCCAGTAAAAGCGGCATCGGCCAAAGCGGCACCCGTCGAAGCAGAAGCAGAGGAGAAGGGCGACGAGTAATCGCTCTTCTCCTATCCCCTTCGGAAGGAGATGAGGTTATGCCCTGGGACATTTTCGTACCACCGACGCCAAAGCCGGTACAAATAGCTAGGCCGGCTATTGAGCCAGACGATCAGAAGCCGATTCAGAAGCCAACGGTTAAGAAGCCGGATAAGGAGGACAAGTAACCATGGCATACACACCGACCGCTGCAGATCTTACTGATTTGAAGCTGCTACTGGGGATCACCACATCCGGCGAGGACAGTGTATTGAATCTTTTGCTGAAGCTTACCGGAACGAAGGCGATGAACAGTATGAACCAGACGGTAATGCCGGAAGGGTTTCAGCCTGTACTCGTCGAGATGACCGCCGACACCTACCGGCTGCTTCAATCCGCAAACGGAGAACAGGAACAGACCGTTTCCTCCGTTACGGACAAGGACCAGACGGTCAGCTACCGGGACAGCAGCTTCGATAAGGTTCTTTTGGCGCTTTCACAGTCGCTCAAGAACTATGAAGTGCAGCTAGAACGGTTCCGGAAGGTTGGGTGGTGACATGGAGATTCCTCAAAGCTTTCGGAACGCACAGAAGGCCGTGTTCCAGGACAAGACCATTGTCCATCATGCAGCAGTCTCAACGACGGGATCCCTTGGCGGCGTAACGGTCGCACCGGCTGTAACTTCCTCCGGAAGCTACTCGGTTAACCTTCAGGTTATCAAGGATGCCATTGAAGCCCAGGAATGGGGCCTGACGGTCAATAAGGATGTCCGGATCACCTCGTCGGATGCGCTACCGATTCCGAACGGAGATTTCATTAAGCATGGATCGGAAACCTATCGGGTAGTCCAGCGCATTGATGCGGACAGCTACTGGCTTTTGTATGGACAGAGGGTGTAAGCATGGGAATTGAGATTCAAGCGTCCGGATTTCGGAAACGGATTTCAGAGATGCAAGCAAGAGCTCCGGTTGAGGCAACCGCCTTCGTGAACGAAGTATCTTCGATGGGCCATTCCTTGGCACAAAACTTTGCTGCGGTGGACTCAGGCGAGCTTCAGTTAAGCATTCAACTGGATCCGGTCCGCGTCGAAGACGGTGAGATTGTTGGCGGTTACGGAACCAGAAGTGACCATGCGGTCTATGTAGAGTACGGAACCGGACAGCGAGGTCTATCCGGAGAAGTGGCGAACGGTCTAATTAAAGACCCGGAGCCGGTGAGTTACAGAGAAGACTGGGCGGGCATGCCTGCGCAACCGTTTATGTATCCGGCAGTTAAGGAAGTGGAAAAGGAGCTGCCGGCAATGCTGGAGCAGCTCGGCAAGAAGATCGTTGGAGGAGAATAACAATGCTTGACATCGAACCCGAGATTTATGCTCTGATTCAAGTTGTTTCTGCGACGATCGAATGGAGTCCTGGCTTCCCTCAGAGTTTTGCCGGACTGACACCAGCCAATGGAATCGGATCGTGGAAGATTCGGAGTAATGCCAATGCAGAACGGACTTCATCGCGTCGAGAATGGATTTCCGATGTTGAGATTGAGATTCAGACATGGGCGGCAACTCCTGATTTGCGGTCTGCGTACGACCAGGCCGTCGACACGGCTTTCGGTCCGTATTTTATTCGAACAGGATCTGGCGGACATTTTGAAGAGAAATTGTCCGCGGAGATCATGGCCTATCGCTCAGTACTCGTGTATCGAGCAAAGATCAGAGATGATTATCAAATCATGTAAGGAGATGAGAGTATGGCAGTAAGACTTGTTTCAAAGGACTCAAAGCTACAGTACAACTCTGGAACTGTTGAGACCCCCGTATGGACCGAGATTCCGGACGTCAAGACGTTCCCGAGTCTAATCGGAGACATCGGCAAGGTCGACACTTCGGTCGTGACCGGAGATAAGACATACGGTGCCGGCCAGGCGGAGGTCGGGGACGGGGTTTTTAAGTTTGGGTATTCCGGACAAGCATCCGGAACGAACTTCTACATCCTGAACACCACGATTGCAGCCGCGTCCAAGAGCTATCGGATTTTATATCCGGACGGATCTGGGTGGGGATTCGAAGCCACGCAGAGAATCAAGGACGAAGGGTTCGATGGTGGCGAAGCTCCGATCGAATTTTCTTCGCAGTTCTTCATTTCGAGCGCGATCACACCGTTCGCGACATCCACTTAATTGACTAAAGGAGGAGAGTATGAACTCGTTTACTTTAACCGTTGGAAGCGATGAATATCAGTTGAAGATGATGTCGAGACTAAAGGTCGAGGCCGAAAAGAAGCTCGGACAGAGTATCTTGAAGGCCATCCTTCGTCTGGACGAAACGCAGGTGTTCGTCGTCATCTTATGGGCTGCTTTGCAGCAGTATAACCACGGAACCTCGCTCGACGATGTTTACGACATCCTCGACGCGATGGAGAATGAGGGTTGTAAGTTTACCGATCCCAGTTCGATGAAAGAATTGGTCTTCGACCCGTTCACGATTACAGATCGCGAGAAGCTTGTGATGGCTATCCTGAAGGTGTCCGGTTTTTTTACAAAAGCGGAGATCGAAGCACTCGACGAAGCCGAGAAGGAACTAACGGAACTTCAGAAGAAGCCTCGCAAATCGAAGAAGAGTTCGACTCCGCCTCCGACCTGATTGAAGAATTGTATCCAGTTGCATTGCGGTCCGGCATTCAGCCGGACCGCTTCTGGATTCTATCCCTGAAAGAAATCTACGACGAGATGGAAGCATATGAATTCCGCGAAAAGGAAAATGCGAAGCTTCAGCTGTCGTATATGCATAAACAGGCGCAATGGAACGCATTTGCATTTTCAGCCCCGAAAAAGATGCCGAGCCTACAGAAGGA
>CAYGIB010000099.1:0-5871 GCA_964349735.1 uncultured Oscillospiraceae bacterium
ATTGCGTAATACAGGTCCTCGATCATCAGCATCACGTCGTCCCCGTAAGCGGTGTTGTCAAATGCATACACCGGAGCGGTTGCTTCCACCTGGTCGAGGTAAAGCGTCACGACACCGAGCAAATCAGAAAGGCACGACTCCAACTTATCGAGGTAAACCTCCGTCGCGTCATAGACAAGAGTCGCCTCGTCCGACTTAGGCGTCTTGATGTCCGACAGTTCCTCCCGGAGACTCTCGATGTCTCCGATGAGTGTTTCCACCGTCTGTCGATTCGTTTCAATTCGCGTATTGAATGCCGAACTATCATATTCCAGGCCGTCTTGAACGGACATCGCGTATTCTTCTACAAATATTCCGGAGGCCTCGATTTGCGCGTCAATCAAATCCAGTAAATCGTCGCTTATCGTCTCTGACCGGTCAATCACGTCTTCAATGGTGGTGAGTGCTTCCTTGTCCCGATCCGCAAGCGTCATCGGAGGCGCTGTAGTTTCCTTGGATCCGCCAATCGGAAAATCGCACCCGCTCAATAATGAAAAAACAATGATAACAGATAGAATTAAGGCAACCGCCTTCTTCATATCGGCCTCCGTTCCGTGCGTAAATCCGGCTTCATCCGACTGTTTCGGTCAGATGCGGGCATTCTGATTGTGCCCGTCGAATCCGCAAAGTGTCTTGTAGCGCCATTATACCGCGAAACGACCCTTTTTTATACTACTGATGCCGATGAGAATTGTGCACATTGACGAAATCAAGGCTCGTATCGTTTTTTGGCTTTTCGAGCCTTGACATGCACAACACATTCCTACATTATATATACGACTAAAACCGAGGAGGCCATTTGCATGCTAATAGAAGAACTGGTTCAAAAACACGGAAAAGAACCGGAAAAGCTTCTGACCATTCTTTTAGAGTGCCAGAAGAGAAACGGTGACAATTCCCTCTCCGATGACGATATCCGGGCTGTTGCCAAGGCAATGGTTCTTCCGGTCAGCAGAGTCTGCAGCGTCGTTGAATTCTATTCTCTTCTCTCGCGCAAGAAGCGCGGAAAACACATCATCCAATTGTGCGGGGATGTTCCCTGCTACATAAACGGGTCCGTAAATCTCAAAGAATCGCTTGAGAAGGAACTCGGGATAGCGTTCGGCGAGACGACCGGCGACGGGCTGTTCACTTTGGAATTCACCAGCTGCCTCGGGTACTGCGAGCAGTCGCCCGCGATGAGAATCGACGAGGATATGTACGGACGGGTTGCCCCGGATGCCCTTCCGGCCATTTTAGAGAAATACAGGAGTCTTTGAATATGCAGAATAAATCATTAACCTTGGAGCGGGTCAGCCGCAATTTCAATAAAATCAATCCTCTTTCAATCGACGACTACATTTCCGCAGGCGGATACCGGTCGCTTAAGAAAGCGCTCGGCATGAACGGAGACGCAATCATTTCGGAGATCAAAACCTCCGGCTTGCGCGGGCGCGGCGGCGCCGGTTTCCCGACCGGGCTGAAGTTTGCCGCGGTAAAAGCGGCCGCCGGAGATTTCAAGTATCTGATCTGTAACGCCGACGAAGGCGAGCCCGGCAACTTTAAAGACCGCTATCTGATGGAAAAGGACCCTCACTCCATGGTCGAGGGAATGATCATTTCCGCTTTCGCAGTCGGCGCACAGAAAGGCTATATCTTTATCCGCGGAGAATACAACCAATCCATCGACACGATGAATGAAGCCTTGAAACAGGCACGAGAGAAGAATTTTCTCGGTGAGAACATCCTCGAATCCGGCTTCTCCTATGATATGGAGGTTCTTTCCGGCGGCGGTTCCTATGTCTGCGGCGAAGAATTCTCTTTGATCGAATGCGTCGAGGGCAAAGCCGGGCACTCGAACTATAAGCCCCCTTTCCCGACCGAGCAAGGCCTTTTCGGAAAACCGACCCTTTTAAGTAACGTTGAAACCTTTTCCAATATCACGATGATTATTGGCGAGGGTGCCGCGACGTTCGCCGGAATAGGTACCGAATCCTCAAAGGGTACCAAGCTTATAAGCCTCTGCGGGAATGTGAATAACCCCGGCCTTTATGAAGTGCCGTTCGGAGTCACGCTCCGCGAGATCATTTTTGATTTGGGCGGCGGTATTCCCGAGGGTCGCGCGATCAAGATGGTTCAGCTCGGCGGAGAATCCGGGCCATGCATTCCGGAAAGTGAGTTGGATACCCCACTCGATTACAAGGCGATGAACGAGAAGGGACTATCTTTCGGGTCCGCAGCCGTGATTGTAATGGATGAGCGAATCGATATTCTGGACATCCTTAAGCGGATTGCGAAGTTCTTCCTTCACGAGTCCTGCGGAAAGTGTACCCCGTGCCGCGACGGCAATCCTCATATTTTAATTCTGCTCGACCGTTTTGCATCCGCCTCGGCGACCGCCAAAGACCTTGCTACGCTCAAGGCTTTGAGCGACACTATGTGCCTTGTGTCGACTTGCGGACTCGGTCAGGCGGCGACCACCGCCATCCGTTCCGTCATGAAATATTTTCCCGAAACATTCGCAACCGTTTCCTTTTCACCAAGGGAGGACAATCGATGATTAACATAACTATCAACAATAAAGCTGTAAGCGTCCCCGAGGGGAGCACCATAGTAACTGCCGCCAAGACGATCGGCATCAACATTCCGACACTTTGCTATCACCCGGACCAGATGCTCAAAGCGAACTGCCGCGTATGCGTCGTTGAAATCGAAGGATACCGGACGTTGCAGACCGCATGCTCCACCTTCGTTGCGGAGGGCATGAAGATTTATACGAATACCGAAAAGGTTCGCGACGCAAGAAGGGTCGTTGTCGAGCTGATGCTTGCGGATCATAACCTCAGCTGTGACACCTGTGCGGCAGAGAGCTATTGCCACCTCCGTCGGATTGCTTCCGATATGGGTGTCCGCGAGCCTCGTTTCGATAGGGTCCTGGTCCCCTATCCTTCGCATATCAACGACGTTCTTTCCAAAGACCGTACCAAATGCATAAAATGCGGACGTTGCATTCAGATTTGCACAGAGGTTCAAGGCTTGTCCATCCTGGACTTCATGGGCAGAAGCAATGAGACCATCGTCGGACCGGCTTTCGACAGCGAGCTTTATGATGTCGCTTGCGTATCTTGCGGACAGTGCTCCGCGGCCTGCCCGGTCGGTGCCATCACCGAAAAAGAAGATATCGAGGCTGTCTGGGAAGCCATTAATGATCCCAACAAGGTGGTCGTCGTTCAAACCGCACCTGCTGTTCGCGTTGCCATCGGCGAAGAATTCGGAATGGATCCCGGCAGTGTTGTGACCGGCAAGCTGGTAACATCTTTGAGATTGCTCGGCTTCGACCATGTCTTTGATACGGACTTCACCGCTGATTTAACGATTATCGAGGAAGGCCACGAGCTTCTGAAGCGTCTGAAAGAGGGCGGAGTCCTCCCGATGATCACTTCCTGCAGCCCGGGTTGGATTAACTTTATTGAGCAATATTATCCAGAGCTTCTGCCTCATGTTTCTTCCTGCAAATCCCCGCAGCAGATGTTCGGTGCTCTCGCCAAGAGCTATTTCCCCGAAAAAATCGGCAAGAAGCCCGAGGAGATTTTCAGTGTTTCCATTATGCCCTGCACAGCCAAAAAATTCGAAGCCCTGCGCGAGGAAATGAGCGTTGACGGCAAGTCTCAGGATGTCGACGCCGTACTGACAACCCGCGAGCTCGGTAAGATGCTCAAGCAGGCCGGAATTGATTTTGAAAGCCTTGAGGAGCAGGAGTACGACGCACCGTTCGGTATATCCACCGGCGCAGCGGTCATTTTCGGCGCAACCGGCGGTGTTATGGAAGCCGCGCTTCGTACGGTCTACGAGGTGGTTACCGGAAAAACTCTGGAGCAGTTGGACTTTAAAGATGTCCGCGGTCTGAAAGGTATCAAGGAAGCCGTTGTCGATTTGGACGGACTGCCGGTCAAGGTTGCCGTTGTTCACACCATTTCCAAGGCTCGCGAGATGATGGAGTTGATCAAGGCCGGTAAGGCCGACTACACGTTCATCGAAGTCATGTGCTGCCCCGGCGGCTGTATCGGCGGCGGCGGACAGCCGAACGGCGCAAACGACGCACTTCGCCTGAAGCGGATGGCCGGCATCTACAAAGCCGACGTCGATCTGCCGATTCGCAAGTCCCATGAGAACCCGGCAATCAAGAAAATTTACGACGAGTTCCTGAAGGAACCCTTGGGAGAGAAGTCCCATCATCTCCTGCACACGCACTATAAGAATCGGAAGAAATCATAAGGACTTGGTTCGCGCACCCCGCGCGTCCCGGATAGAAATGACTGGGGCTGTCTCCGTGAAGCGCACCTGCAAATGTTAGACTTTTCGTCCGACATTTGGGGTGCGCTTCTCCTGTGGTTTAGTCGCCGCTTGAGGCAGCCTCTTTCTCTTGCTCGAAATGGTTTTCTGATTCTTCATTTCTTTCTCGAAAAGTGTCACTTCTCCTCAATGCTTCGGTACGTCCTCTTATTCCTATTCCGCCCAGATAAAGCTGTCCACTATCATCCGTGCGGCTCGTGCGGCCTCTTCCGGATTATCCATGCAGGTCAGAATAACCTCACAGTATTTGTAATCTCCGATGATAAAGTAAAACTCCTTAACAATCTCGGATTCGGTTCGGTTTATCGTAAATGTAAGCAAGAGATAGCCGTTCTGAGTATTGGTTCCGGTATCGGTCAACGTAGCGTCGGAATGTCCGGATATTTCTATCGTCAATGTACGTAAAATATTTTCTCTAAATTCCATAATATCTTCTTGTGCATACGAGATGGTTGCGAATTTCACAGAAACATTATCGGTCCACTCCATGTCGTCATTCCCCTGCGGAATGTAGAAATATCTAGCACTGGTGGAGTGGTTTATGCTCTCTTCCCAACCTCCCGGAATGCTGTATGAACCGAATTCCTTTTCGAAAAAAAGATCGGCTTCTTCCGTTCGGCCGTCGGGCGCAGGAATCCCGTGTGCCGGAGGAGCATCCAGCGGTTCGGGTGCCGTCGATTCTGGTATCGGCGTTGGACTCAACCACTCATACCAACCGGCACCCGAATCATTTTCGTCGCCGAAATCATCTTCCTCTTGGGTTTTTTCATTGCTTCCCGAATCATTTTCATCAGGCTGAGAGACGCGAAAAGAGCACGAAGACAAAGCAATGCATAGGCCGATGAGCAGTGTCACACAGATAAATTTTCGCATATCAGTCTCCATATGAATCAAGAAATGTGCTTCTTCGTATTTCTATGCAACCAGTGTATCTTTGCAAATAAGTGCAACCAACATTTTATCATATTTGCTTGATAAAATCGCTCCCCGCGTTTTTGCGAGAAATCAGCTGCCGCGAAGAGTAAAAAAACGCATCCGTTTCGAGCATAATATGCCTTGTGAACTGCGGAAAACACCGGAGCGGAAAATCCGGCAAATAGAAAAGCCACGGAACCACTACGGTTCCGGGGCTTTCACTGGTGGGTACTACTGGACTTGAACCAGCGACCCCATGCGTGTGAAGCATGTGCTCTCCCGGCTGAGCTAAGCACCCGTTCTATTTCTAAATCAGACAGAGAATACTATACCACAAGCGCGGATTGCCGAAAAGGGGCATAATTCAATTCGCCGTGACCGTCGACCGCTCCTCTTGTGATATGATTATATCAATCCTGCCTCGCGGCAGATCGATTCGAGTATCGGTTTCGGAGTTGGTGAGAATCCTTTTCGAAAAACCGGGAAAACCGAGGAAAAACCATGATGCATCTGGTCGTTAACGGAAAAAAGGAGAAAATCCCTCCCTTCCCTCACCACAAGCACTACGTCTATCTCTGCAGAAAG
>CAYGIB010000099.1:5881-7017 GCA_964349735.1 uncultured Oscillospiraceae bacterium
AGAAAGTTTTTTCGTCCGCAGAAATTTCTTACGCTTCTTTCTATGGATTGTTTTCGCTCGATACAGGAGCTCATTCGAGGGCGCAAACACCGCTCGATTATTCCGAGGGAGCTCCTGATTGATCCGACCAGTGCGTGCCACCTGAAATGCAAGGGTTGCTGGGCGGCCGACTACGATCGGACCGACCATTTAAGCTTTGAGAAGCTTCAGGATATTCTCGATCAGTCCGAGGCACTCGGTATTCGGAATGTCGCGATGTCCGGCGGAGAGCCGCTTCTTCGAAAAGAAGATATCATCAAGCTGTGCGACGCGCACCGCAAGACCACTTTTGGCGTCTTTACCAACGGAGTATTGATTGACGACGCTTTTGCAGACGAGATTGCGCGAGTTGAGAATCTTGGCATGTACATCAGCATCGAAGGGAACCGGGAAGAGACCGATTTTCGCCGCGGCGAGGGAGTTTACGACAAGGTCATCGCCTCGATGGAGCGGCTCCGCAAGAGAAATCTCGGATTTGCCTTTTCCGCCTGTTACCATGCCAAGAACTATAAAACCGTCGCGAGCGACGAGTTCCTGGACGATATGAGACGGCGGGGCGCATGGTTCGGCTGGCTCTTCAATTACGTTCCGGTCGGTAAAGATGCCGATTTGTCACTGGTTTGTGCGCCCGAGCAGCGTGCGTACGTGATGGAGCACGTGAAGAGCTACAGCGAACGCAATGATTTCACCATTATTGATTTCTGGAATATGGGGCACTTCGCCTGCGGCTGCATCGCGGCCGGGAGCGGATACCTGCACATCAACGCCAGAGGAGACGTCGAGCCCTGCGCCTTCTGTCACTATTCAGACGTCAACATTCATGACGTGACCCTACTTGAGGCGCTGAAATCCCCGTTTCTTACGAAGTTCCGGGCGGCTCAACCCTTTACGGACAATCCCTTAAGGTCCTGTCCGATGATCGACTCCCCCGACTCGATTGTTAAGCTGGTCGATGAGGGAGGCGCCCATTCGACGCATTACTCGGCGCCGGAAAGCGCGGAGGACTTCGCCGCCAAGACCTCGCCGACCTCCAGAGAATGGAAACCGGTTTCCGAGAAGCTCCTTTCGAATATCGACCCGCAGCGCCGGGCAATTTT
>CAYGIB010000100.1:0-4400 GCA_964349735.1 uncultured Oscillospiraceae bacterium
ATATTTGGGCATGATATGAGTTATGGTATAGGTGATATGCTGTGCTAAGAAAGCAATTTGAGATTTCGGGTTATGAGGTGGGAATGATGTACAAGAACTCCAAGTGGGCAAGGAAGATTTTGGCATTGCAACAGGAGGACGGATCATGGGGCTGCTTTCATACAGCGGGCGGCGCGAGCAAGTCGACGGTTACAACGGAAGATGCTTTAAGGCGCTTAAAGATTCTGGGCTATACCATCGACGACGCTCCGATTCAAAAGGCCGTTGAGTACATGCTTTCCTGCATGAAAGGTCAAAAGGCGATCCCCGACCGCCGCGAAAAAACCCACAACTGGAACATCTTTACCGAGATGATGCTGGCGACCTGGATTCGGGAATTCACATTGTCGGAAGAGATTGCGAACCGGGTTGCGCAGCAGTGGGCCGACATCCTTTCGGAGGCCTTTTTGTCCGGAAAATACAGTCATGACGCATATCGAATGGCGTATTCGAAAAGGTTCGCCGAGAAACCGCGCGGCGCACGATTTATGGATTTTGTTTCCTTCTATCCGGTTTCCCTGCTGAGCAATACCCTGGAACCGAAAACGGAGCGGGCGCTGCTCGACTATATTCTCAATCATCCGGAGGGGATTTACTACATATACAACGAACCGATTGGAATCAAGGGCGCGAAATCCGCGCCGGCTATTTTCGCGTCGAAGCAGGCGAGTCAGTATCTGGGCGCCATTGAACTTCTGACACGGTATCGGAACAGCCTGGACAAACTTCAGTTTGTCATTCCGTGGCTTAAGAGTAATCGTAACAAGAACGGCAGATGGGACCTGGGCGATTCCGCAAATGACAAGGTGTATTTCCCGCTTTCGGATGACTGGCGAAAAGCCGAAACCCGGGAAGCCGACTGCACGTACCGGGTGCAAAGATTGCTTGATCATTTGGCTGGGAAGTGAGCCGATGTGCGGTAGCGAGATTTCAATGAATCGATAATGACGGCTTATGGCGCTTGTGCGATAATCTGGAGTATTCATACGGTTCCGTGATATCGAAAAGGAGATCAGATTTTTCGAAAATAATGGATATGAAGAGAATAGGTAAAGCATGATCAATCAAGAATCTGTTTCAAAGGATTTTCATTCGGTGGAACACCGGATTGTCGGCGTTCGTGAAAATCCCGATCTTCTGGACCGGGCTGTCGACTATTTCACTCAAAAATGGGGCATCGATCGAAGAATTTATATGGACTGCATCGGAAACAGCATTACTACCCGAAGCCCTCTGCCACGCTGGTATCTATTGATGAAGCAAGACGAAATCATCGGCGGATATGGTTTGATCACGAATGATTTCATCAGCCGTCAGGATCTGTGGCCATGGTTTTGCGCGCTTTATATTGAGGAGCCTTATCGAGGGCATCAATTGGGCGCAAGACTTCTGGAGCATGGGCGCACGGAGGCGGGAAAACTTGGATTCAAGAAGCTTTACCTTGCGACGGACCACGTCGGATATTACGAGAAATACGGCTGGTCCTGTATCGGGGACGGGTTTCACCCGTGGGGGGATCAGTCCGGAATCTATGAGCGCGAGACCGTCGAATCCGATGGGGAGACCGGAGAGATATCGGTGGCCGGCCGGGAGGATTTTCCGGAGATTCTAACGATTCAGAAGCTGGCATACTTAAGCGAGGCGGAGATTTACGGTGATTACAGCATACCGCCGCTTCGGGAAACCCTTGAGGAACTGAGCAGGGACGCGGAAGAATCGGTCATATTGAAGTGTGTCGCGGATGGGAGAATCATCGGTTCTGTCCGGGGAACGCCGAAGGGCGACCATGTATATATCGGAAGACTATTCGTTCATCCGGACTTCCGGAACTACGGGATTGGAAAGCGACTTCTCGCGGCAATTGAAGCGCACTTTCCCGACATGCGGTATGAACTTTTTACCGGCGGCCGAAGCGAGAAGAACCTCGCGTTTTATGAGAAGGCCGGATACCGAAGAATCCGAGTCGAAAAGGTGAGCGAATTAGTGAATCTCGTATATATGGAGAAGCCGGGTAGCGAATTGACTTAAAATCAATAATATGCAAGAATTATCACCGTATTCCGGATGATCGAAACGAGGAGCTTGACATGCAAGGGCAATCGACTGAGAAGAAAAAAGCTTTAGTCATCGGAGCGGGACCCGCCGGGCTCACCGCCGCGTATACGCTTTTAACGGAGACGGACATTGAGCCGATTATTCTGGAATCCAGCCTCTTCATGGGAGGCATCTCGCGTACCGCCCAGCACAACGGACACCGAATCGACATCGGCGGGCACCGATTCTTTTCAAAAAGCACCGATGTGAACCGACTCTGGGAATCTCTCCTGCCGCTTCAGGGCGAGCCCTCGCTCGACGACCGGGAGCTGGGCAGGCAGAATATGGCCTTCGCCGAAGGCGGACCGGATCCCGAAGCCGAGGACTCGGTCATGCTCCTTAGAACCCGGATATCCAGAATTCTTTTTGCCGGCAAGTTCTTCGATTATCCGATCAGTATGAAGGCACAGACTTTCCTCAACATGGGATTTCGTCGGACGATGGCTGCCGGTTTCGGATATATGAAATCCGCGGTCTTCAAGAGACCCGAACATTCACTTGAAGATTTTTATATTAACCGCTTCGGGAAACCCCTGTACCGGATGTTTTTCGAGGATTATACCGAGAAGGTATGGGGGGTTCATCCCTCAAATCTTTCGGCGGATTGGGGGGCACAGCGCGTCAAAGGCTTATCGCTCGGAAAAACACTCATCCATGCAATCACCAAGCCCTTCCGGAAAGGGAAAACTTCCGAGACTTCGCTGATTGAGCAGTTCCATTACCCCAAGAGAGGGCCCGGTCAGTATTGGGAAACGATGGCGGACAAGGTAAGAGAATTGGGCGGCACGATCCTGACCGAGAAAACGGCCGACAGCATAAAACTCCAAGACGGGCGGATCGTAGCCGTCGAGGCGACCGACGGGAAGAGCGGGAAGACGGAGTCCTTTACCGCCGACTATTATTTATCATCCATGCCGATCAAGGACTTGTTCACAGCCTTTTCGAGCGGGGTTCCGGAAGATATTCGGAAGACGGCGGTTTCCCTTCCTTACCGCGACTTCATGACGGTCGGACTTCTTGTAAAGGAGCTGAATCTCAAGAACCGGACCCAAACCGCGACGGTTCACGGAGGCGTACCGGACTGCTGGATATATATCCAGGAGCGCGAGGTCCGACTCGGAAGACTTCAGGTATTCAACAACTGGTCGCCCTATATGGTAGCGGATCCGCGCGGAACCGTCTGGATCGGGCTGGAGTATTTCTGTAACGAGGGTGATGAATTCTGGAATATGAGCGACGAGGATTTCATTCGTTTTTCGATAGACGAGCTGGTTAAGATAAAGGTCATTGAGGCCGAAGACGTTCTCGATTCGGTTCGGCTTCGGGTGAAGAAGGCATATCCGGCTTATTACGGTGCGTATGACCGCTTCGGCGAGGTTCGGGACTATCTCGAAGGCATAAACAATTTATACTGTATCGGCAGGAACGGTCAGCATCGCTATAACAACATGGATCATTCGATGCTGACCGCTATAGAGGCGGTTCGCGTCATTCGGGGTGAAAGACCGAGAGACAGTGTCTGGAACGTCAACTCGGAAAAGGAGTACCATGAAGGCAAAACCGATCGTTGAGTTTGTTCGTCAATACTTCAAGGGCTCTCCCCTCCGGATCGCCGGCAGGCTTTTATCCGTGCTCCTGACCCTGACTGGATTTGTTTGTATCATTTATTTTATCGTCGGGCCCGCCCGGGGTTATTTTCATTCGGATTACACGGATACCGTTTATTGGGCATACACATCGGTCGAGTCCGGGCTTCCGCTGAATCCGGATTTCGGATATGCAGCGATCCTGCCCTTCGGAAGCCAGCTTTGGCTGGTGCCGTTGCTCTCTGTTTTCGGGCTGAACTATTCTTCCTATGCTGCCGGTATGGTTATTTTTGCCATCATCTATTTTGCCTCGCTGATTTTCTTAGCGCAGCGTCTGGGCTTAAAGGGCGGGTGGCGGATGATGTTTATAACCGGCATGATATTTCTCTTGTCCGGAAGCGAAAAGCTGCGCGAGATGATGTGGGGACATGCTATTTATTACAGCCTGAGCATCCTTTTCTTTGTTCTTGGGTCGGCCTTGGTTTTAAGCTATTTACACAGGCAACCGAGTTGGGCGACGATGATTCTGCTCGCGATTCTGACGGCGGGAGTTGCGACCGATAATGTTCAAATGATTGCTTTGTATTTTGTTCCGTTGCTCGGCGCGGCCTTGTTCGAGCGATTTTTCGAACCCAAAGCCGGCCTTCGTGATCCTCTTACGAGAAGAACTTTCTCTCTTTC
>CAYGIB010000100.1:4410-6967 GCA_964349735.1 uncultured Oscillospiraceae bacterium
ATCATGCTCTCGATGACAATCATCGGAATGGGCATCTTATATTTAATTACCGATTTCGGCGAAATCGGCGCCGGTTATGCCCAGGCGTACTCGACCTTCTCCGGACCGGAAGAATGGCTCAATAACGCTTTGGGCTTGCTGCCGAATCTGATGTCTCTTTATGGAATTATCGCGGAAGATGGTGCATCGATCATCAGCGCGGATACGATTTCGATGATAATCAAGCTTGCAGGTCTTTTGATTATTTTGATTACACCGATTGCGATGTTTAAAGTATATCGCCGGATTGATCGTGTCTCTCTCAAGTTTTTTATGTGGACGCATGCCCTGACATCGATTATTATCCTTTTTCTGGTTACCATCGGATCCTTGGGCAGAGCGAACTGGCGTTTGATTCCGATGCTGGGTACAGCTGTACCGGCAACGATATTGAGCCTCAAATGGATTTTCGACGAAAGCGAGAGAATTCGCGAAAAACCGGCTGCGGCACCGGAGAATTCTTTCAAACCGGCAAAGAAAAACAGACTATGGTTTGTTTCTTCTGTCCGCAAGCGTTTCGCCATATTTTGCCTATCGGTTCTTCTCCTCGATACTGCTCTTACCGCTTACAGCATCTACTCCATGCCGATTGATTATGGTAGAGATAACACGTTACACCAACTGACGGAGTTTCTTGAGGAACAGGGTCTGGAGTACGGTTATGCGACCTTCTGGAATTCTCAGGCCATCACGATATTATCGGATAACGAGGTTCGCGTCCGGAACATCGAGATTGACGGAACAGGAATAAATGAACGCATTTACCAGAGCGATAAGACCTGGTTTGAGGACCAGCCCGGTATCGAGCGGTATTTTATCCTTTTGTCCGAGGACGAATTCGTGTCGGTTCAGACATCGACAAGGTGGATTTATCTTGAACCTATACTCGATGCGGTGTTGGAAACAGACACGGGACACTTCGTCATAATATTGACCGATAATCCCTGGAATCAAGCGGAGCCATCATTAGAAGGATAAGAAAACATAGAAATGACCGGTTATTGCTGAGCGCCTCTCGTCCTTTAGGCAACAAAGAGGCGGGAGTTCTTGTTTTAGTAAATATACAACAAGAAGTATCATAGGTGAAAAGATGGGTGACTTGAGAAATATCATCGGATTCAAGTTCTGGATCCGCTGGACCGATTAGGGGAAGGAAGATCGCGTATGTTTCATTTTGGAATGCCAACCTTGCTGGAAACGCCGACGCTTGAGGCATGCGCTTCTCTGTGCGCCGATCTGGGATTATCCTTCATTGAGCTCAATATGAATATGCCGCAATATCAGACGGAAGGAATGGATATCAAACTCTTGTCTGAAACCGCACGGAAATACGGTGTTTATTTTACCGCCCATCTCGATGAGCGCTTTAATCCGTTTGACTTCAATAAAAGAGTCGCCGATGCGTACACGCAGACCATGCTTCGGACGATTGATCTTGCCTTGAAAATTGATATTCCGATTCTTAACATGCACCTTCCCCGAGGCGTTTATTTCACTATGCCGACGGAGCGCATTTTTCTTTTCGACGAGTATTCGGATGACTATCTTGTGCGACTTACGGCTTTTCGAAGCATTTGCGAGCGTGCGGTCGGGGATGCTGGCATCAAAATCTGCATCGAGAACACCGAGGGCTACGACCGTCCGTTTCTAAGAAAAGCACTGGAGGTTCTGCTTGAAAGTCATGTCTTCGGCCTCACCTTCGACATCGGGCACAACGCCGGTGCAAGCATCGACGACGAATCAATCATTATGAGCGATCCGGGACGGCTTAATCACATGCATATCCACGACGCGCTCGGAACGAAGCATCACTTAAGCCTCGGCGAAGGAAATCTCGATATCGACCGGTATCTGGACATGGCCAGGGAGGCGGATTGCCGAGCTGTTTTGGAGACTAAGACGGTGAAGGCATTGAGAAGTTCCATACAATGGCTTCGAGACCGGCAGAATACGAGTGGTTTTCCGGCATAACGGAGCCGCTCCCCCGCCGACTTGCCGGATATCAATCATTTGCGCTTGAACAAGGCATCCACGGAAGTGTTGCCGTCAACGGTTATGGTAAGCGTCGGGTCCGAGCTTTCAATAACCATAGACCACTTTGTGTCGGCACCCTGCTGCCAAACCTGCCACTTATCGAAAACGAACCCATCGTCGGCATTTTGGATGAAGGTAATCGAGCTTCCCGCGTTGACTTGCCCATTTTCCGAATATGGGTCGAAGGAGACCTGTCCGCCCCCCTCCGAACCCAGGTCATCACTTGGTCGTGCATGACAATCAACGGAATATTGGGCTGATTCAGTCTGCGTATCCGATGAAGCAGTCGCTACTTCGGAGGCAGCATTCGAAGCGTCTGTCGCCGCGAGCGCAGAGCTCTCGGCCGAAGAAAAAAAGGATGCCATATCCTCGCCGATTTTTCGCGCTGCCTCTTCTCCGTCTTCGGGCTCACACCCGGTTAAAATCATAGAAAAGATTATTAATAATGCAACCGATACCACGATTATACGTTTAGACATTTTGC
>CAYGIB010000101.1:0-6937 GCA_964349735.1 uncultured Oscillospiraceae bacterium
GGCGGAGGAGACATACATCGTTTTCGGGTTTTTCATAGCGTTCATTCTTTCCGTGAATTTAAGATTATAGAGATTAGAAGAGCCCTTCGATAATGCCGCTGTCAAGGATGTCGATGCTTTCTGCGGCGGGCTTCGGCGGGAGGCCGGGCATGGTCACGATATTGCCGGTCAGAATGACAAGATAGCCCGCTCCGGAGGACAAATAAACATCTCGGATGGTGAGATTGTAGCCTTGCGGACGGCCCAGCGATTTGGCATCGTCGGAAAGAGAATATTGCGTTTTGGCAACACAGATCGGCAGGCTGCCGAAACCGAGCTTCTCGAATGCGCGGATTCGGGCGAGGGCCTCGGGGAGAATGATGACGCCGGAGGCCCCGTAAATCTTCGTTGCAATCGCGTAAATTTTCTCCTCGACGCTCTGACCCAGTTCATACATGAACCGGGGAGCCTTGCTCGGATTATTAAGAACCGTTAAGACTTCGCGCGCCAGTTCGAGACCGCCGTCTCCGCCATTAACGAATACATCCGCCGGAGCGAAAAGCGCTCCGCTTGACTCGCACAGACTCTTTAGGCATGCTAGCTCATCCGGGGTGTCCGTCAGGAATCGGTTACTTGCGACCACGCACGGAATTCCGAAAAGCCTCATATTCTCAATGTGCTTTTCGAGATTCGAAAAACCGCGGCGCACCGCTTCCTCGTTCGGAACGGAAAGTTCGGACTTGGGGATTCCCGCATTGTATTTCAGTGATCGGACCGTAGCGACTAATACGACGGCATCCGGCCAGATTCCGGCCGTCCGGCATTTGATGTCGAGAAATTTCTCCGCTCCGAGGTCTGCGCCGAAGCCCGCCTCAGTAACCAGAATATCCGAAAGTTTCAATCCCATACGGGTCGCAATGATGCTGTTGCAGCCGTGCGAAATATTAGCGAAGGGACCTCCGTGCACGAGTGCGGGTACATGCTCGACGGTCTGAACCAGGTTCGGGCAAATCGCGTCTTTCAGCAATACAGCCATGGCACCCTCTGCGTGCAGCTCGCCTGCGGTGACGACTCTGCCGTCCATGTCGTATGCAACGGAAATCGATGCCAGTCTGGACTTTAAGTCGCTCATATCAGAGGCAAGACATAAGACGGCCATGACCTCGGAAGCGGCGGTTATCTGAAAAATCTCTTTGCGCTCTACCCCGGAATTCCCTCCGCCGACACCGATGGTCGTATTTCGGAGCGACCGGTCGTTCATATCCAGACAGCGTTTCCAAAGGATGCGATTCGCATCGATTCGCAGAGAGTTGCCTTGAAACAGGTGATTGTCGACCATCGCGGCCAAGAGGTTGTTTGCAGAGGTAATCGCGTGAAGATCACCCGTAAAATGAAGATTGATATCCTCCATCGGCAAGACCTGCGAATAACCGCCGCCAGCCGCGCCTCCCTTCACACCGAAAACCGGTCCGAGAGAAGGCTCGCGCAGCGCCAATATGACCTTTTTATCGAGCTTGGCGAGTGCCTGAGCCAAACCGATGCTGATGGTCGTCTTCCCTTCGCCGGCCGGAGTAGGGTTCATCGCCGTAACAAGAATCAGCTTGCCGTCCGGGCGATGCCGGTTCCGTTCGTACAAAGAGAGCGGAAGCTTGGCCTTGTACTTTCCGTAATATTCGATCTCTTGAGGGTCGATCCCCAGACTGTCGGCAATTTCGGATATAGGAAGCATCCGGGTGTTTCTTGCGATTTCAATATCACTGAGCATAATTTTTCTGTTTCCTTTCCGATTTGAAAGCGTCACTGATTCGGTAAATACGGTGCTCCGGGGCGGTTTGTGCCGGTCGGCAGAAATTTCGAAAACCACAACATTTGGCGCTTTTGTCGAAAATAACCACAATAAGTTGTGTCAAACGTTGACAATTCGTCAAATTCTTGTTATAATCCGAAATCAGTAGGATTGGTACGGACTGCCGATTGAATTTCAGTATAGGACATGTAGAGAGGTCAGGCAAGTATTGACATCTTGTTCGTGGAGACGTGCAAGTTCTTTCATGTTCGGGAGGAAATACAGTGCGGTTCGCATTACGGAGGATAGGTCAAGTGGCACGGCATGAGATGTAGCGGAGGTACAAACGTGATTATTAAGACTGACTTGGATGCATGCAGAAAAGATCTTCAGAACTTCGTCGGAAGTCGTATACGGCTGACCTCGAACGGTGGAAGAAAGCGCATTATTATTCACGAGGGGGTCCTTGACCACTGCTACCCGAACGTGTTTACGGTTCGGTGCACGAGGCAGAATTCCGATTTGACTCCGGAGGTCATTTCTTATAGCTATGTGGATGTCCTGACTCGGGCGGTGGAAATCGCCATGATTCCGAGCGTCGCGGTGAATGCGGGCTGAAATACGTACCGGAATATTACCCGATCGGTGATATTCGGTTTGACAGAATAATCACGAGAATCGCCTCGTCCGGATAACGGGGCGGTTCTTCTTTATACGGAGTGAGCGGATGAAGCTTTTTCGAAAATCGACCGAGGCCTATGCCAAAATAAATCTCCTGCTTCGAATCGAAGGTATGCGCGGAGACGGATACCACTTGTTATCCACCGTCATGCACTCCATATCGATTTCGGATAACGTAGAAATTGAAATCGATTTTTCAGAAGAATCGGCGCGAACGGCGCCGGACATCTCTCTGGTTCATGATTTGACCGGGCTTCCTTCGGATGCGGCAAACACGATGTACCGAGCCGCCGACGCATACCTGAGAAGACTCGGTTCCCCGCCGGTAAGAGTACTCGTACGCGCGCAAAAGCGTATCCCCACCCGGGCCGGCTTGGGAGGCGGCAGCACGGACGCGGCGGCGGTCCTCAGGTTGATGAACGAAGGGTATTCCGGCGCGGTGAATGAAGAGGAAATGATTGAAATCGCTGAGGAAATCGGGGCGGATGTCCCGTTCTTTATCAATGGAGGAGCGGCACTCTGTGAAGGAATCGGAGAGCGGATTACACCCGTGAAGGCAGTCGGGGGCCTGCCGGTTTTAATCATGAAACCGAGCGGAGGCGTGTCGACCCCGGAGGCATATCAGGCCTTTGACCGTCAGGCAAGGGGTTTTTCGAGCGGAATTCGCGAGAATCGGGAGTTGATGACTATATTATCGGCGAACCATATCCCTCCGGTATCGAGGATTCGTCAAATTGCACCGTTCGTTATAAACGATTTGCAGGATGTCGCGATTGGCCTGGTTCCGGAAATTTCAGGGGTTTTGGAATTTTTTGAAAAGAACAGACCCGTCTGCTCGGCCGTAAGCGGGTCGGGGAGCGCGGTTTTTGCGATATTCGACAGCCGTGAAGCACGTGATCGGGCACAGCGGGAGGCGGAGGAGCTGAAAGATCCCGGAATCGCAGTTTTCCCTTGTGAAACAATCGACTGAGACTCTTTTGGGGTCTGCCGCAGTATCCGGCGATGCATAACGGCACTATTATATACAAAAGAGCGGTTTGCTGTTGACAGAACCCGTGGTAGCCTTGTATAATTCTAACGCTGTTCGGCAACTGGCCGGGCGCTTTTCGATGATTGCAGCTTTCGGAGGATTTGACCACATGAAGATGACATATCAGCCCAAGAAAAGACACAAAGCCAAGGAACACGGCTTTATGAAGAGAATGAGCACGGCCGGGGGAAGAGACGTTCTCAAGAGAAGAAGACTCAAGGGAAGAAAACGTCTGTCGGCATAAGGACCGCCTTCCCGGGGTCCTTATTTTTTGCGCTCGGGATTTTGGTAGCATAACCATGAAAAGCTCACAGCCGCTTCGATTCAATTATGAGTTTTCCCGCGTGTACAAGCGGGGAAAGATCCTCTCGGGAAAGTACATCGTCGTGCATTATTTCAAGCGACCGAGAGGAATTTGCCACAATATCACGCCGATTCCTCCGCACATGAATCGGATCGGATTCTCGGGAAATCGAAGAATAAAGGGAGCCGTCAAGAGAAATCGCTCCAGAAGACTTCTTCGGGAAAGCTATCGTCTGCTCGAAAAGAATCTGCCTGTCGGTTACGATTTCATCATTATGATGCGCTATGCCGATCCGCTTCCGGCCTTTGCGGAGGTCGACGAGGAAATGAAACGGCTTTTCGGACGTTTCACGCAAGCGGGGATCCAACCGGATGATTAAGAAATGGATGCTTCGCGCGATTCGCTTCTATAAGAGGAAAATTTCACCGCATATGGCGCCGTCCTGCAAATATCTCCCGACGTGCTCCGAGTACGCAATCGATGCCATTGAAAAGTACGGTGCGTTTAAAGGCTTCTGGATGGCATTTTGGAGAATTCTTCGCTGTAATCCCTTGAGTAAAGGCGGTTACGATCCGGTTAAATAGGTTGCGAATCAAGGTTAACGTTTGTTATGATATACTAATTGAATTACAAGAGTGACCGAAGCGTCTTAAGGAGAATGTTTAATGAATCTGAATATCGTTCTGCTCTCGTTTTTTGGTCTCGCTGATAGCCCGCTGAACATGCTTTTCGGATGGTTGATGAGAATTTTTTACGAGTTTTTCAACAGCTATGGGCTGTCGGTCATCGCGCTGACGATTGTCATCCGCGGCCTCTTGATTCCACTGAATGTTCGTTCCCAACGATCCATGGTCAAGCAACAGGCGCTTTCTGCTCAGCAGGCCGAAATTCGCCGCATGTACCCCGATGACAAGCAGAAGCAGAACGAAGAAATCAGCAAATTATTTCAACAAAACGGAGCATCATCGCTTGGCGGCTGCATTCTGCCGTTCCTTCAGATTTTCTTCATATGGCCGGTTTTCGAGGTTGTCCGTGCCCCTCTTCGTTATCTCAGCCAAGTATCCAGGGAAAATATCGAGGCTCTCGGAGTGTTGCTGAATATCGAGGGCGTCAAAGTCAACAGCATCCCTGTCGTAACGGCGTTGCAGGAAAGTCCGGAGCTGCTTCGGCAGGCGGTCAGTAAAGGATTGATTGGCATAAGCCAGATGGTCGACATGCATTTTCTCGGACTGGATCTTTCACTGACGCCGCAATGGAATCCTGCCGTGCTTTTCGGGCCGGAGTGGAATATTTATCTTCCGCTTATGATTCTCCCGGTTCTGGTTCTCAGTACGACGCTGATTCAGACTCGCGTGACGAATGTACTCAAACCGAATCGAAAGGACGAGCAAGCCGCTAAGGAAGCCAAGGAACGCGCACGCGTTAACCCCGCGCGGAAAGACCAGGCGCAGGAAAACTCGATGCAGTCCACAATGAAAGTAATGCTCTGGTTGATGCCGATTATGATGCTGGTCTTTACGTTTACTCTGCCGGCGGCGATGGCGTTCTACTGGATAATCGGTAACATCATGGGCATTTTGCAGCAGATTATTATCTTCTTCCTCTTTACGAAGCCATTAGAAGCCAAGAAGGCTGAGATGGAAGTGCTCAAGGCAATGGCGTTTACAAAGAATGCAGACTCTGAAGCGGTGAATGCACCGGCTTTCTCCAAGAAAAAGAAACACTAAACCGGCAGTTTGATTCTAAGCCGGT
Organism: uncultured Oscillospiraceae bacterium; assembly: GCA_964349735.1. Lineage (GTDB taxonomy): Bacteria > Bacillota > Clostridia > Saccharofermentanales > Saccharofermentanaceae > JAAYCT01. The sequence continues at coordinate 5,533 of CAYGIB010000101.1, forward strand.
ATTGCGGGAGGCAAATAATGGAAAAGACTGTTACGAAGACAGGCAAGACCGTCGAAGAAGCAATTGCACTTGCGATTGAAGAATTGGGCGTTTCCGAGGAGGAAGCGGTTATTGAAGTGGTCGAAGAAGCTTCATCCAAGGGATTTTTGGGAATCGGCAAGAAGTCGGCGACCGTTCGCGTGACCGCTGATGTCCCGGACATGCCGGATTCGGATGACGAAGAGGACACTACATATTACGGAGACGACGAATCCTTTGAAGGGGACGCGATCAGCCAACCGGAGGAAGAAGCCGTGAATTTCGTGGCGGATATCCTTTCGGGAATCGGCATCCACGGGAAGCTGGATTCGTATCGCGAGGACGATACCATTTACATATCGGTGACCGGCCAGGATTGCGGAACCGTTATCGGCCGTCACGGAGAGACGCTGGACGCAATTGCCTATCTGACGAATCTCGTCGCGAACAAGAACAGTGAGGATCATATTAGAGTGTCCTTGGACATCGGCGGGTATAAGAAGCGCCGTGAGGCGATTCTTATATCTCTGGCAAACAAAGCGGCTGCGAGAGTCTTACATACCGGTTCTCCGGTTACCATGGAGGCAATGAATCCTTCCGAGCGCCGCATTGTGCATTTTGCGCTGCAGTCATTCGGCGGCGTCAGTACGCACAGCGAAGGCGAGGAGCCGGAGCGAAGAGTGGTTGTCTCCCCGGCCGGAGAAGAAGAGCACACCGAGGTATAACCGATGGTTCCGGAATCGCCGTATTGCGCGTGCGCGACACCTCCGGGAATCGGCGGCATTGCGGTAATCCGGATGTCGGGCCGATACACGGTTGAAGTGGCGGATAAAGTTTTCCGGATTTTGCGTTCGGGAGATCCTCAGGTGAGCACGGTTCGCGAAATGCCGGGATATTCCATGGCGTTTGGACGGGTAATCGATCCTAAGAACGATACAGTCATTGACGAATGTGTCCTCGGCGTTTTTCGAGCACCTCACTCCTATACCGGTGAAGATGTAATTGAAATCTCCTGTCACGGCGGCTCGGCTGTCCGGCAGGAGATTCTTCGCGTTTTGATTCAAAACGGTGCGCGTGCGGCCGAGCCGGGCGAGTTTACCCGGAATGCTTTTCTTGCCGGGAAAATCGATTTGTCTCAGGCCGAGTCCGTCATGGACGTAATTTCGGCAGAATCGACGCTGGCGTTATGGGCTGCGGAGACGCAACTTCTGGGTGCCCTCAAGACAGAGATTCGCAAGGCTTCCGAGGAGCTCTACGGCATTTTCGCGAAACTGGAAATGCTCCTGGAGTTTCCGGAGCACGAGGAGACGCCCGAGAACATCGGCGACGCCGTGCTCCGCTTGTCGGAATCGGCGGGCGCGCTCCGTGATTTAGCCCGAACATACAC
>CAYGIB010000102.1:0-6878 GCA_964349735.1 uncultured Oscillospiraceae bacterium
AATCAGTAGCGAGGCATGACCATATCTTCCTTCCTGCTGAGTCAGCGACTCAAAACCAAGCAGGTAACGCTCTCGGCCGGCAGCGCGACCGCAAAGATTTTCGAGTCGATTCGAAACGAGTCGATTTTCTCGGGAGTAGCGAACGCTTCGGAAAGCGTGTACATCTCAGCAGAAGTGTACATGGCGCCTTCTGCCCCAAGATCAATCAACGCTTCCGCCCAACCGTCCCCTTTGTTAATCGCCATGATTACCAACCGATCCGGATTATTTGAATCCAGCGCCGCATAGACCGAGGTCACCTCGTTGTCAGAGGTCAAAGCGGACACACTTCTGTCCCCGAACTCCGAACCATTTCCGTCGTAATTTAGGTACATATCAAAGGCGGCTTCCATGTAGCTGCCTTCTATGTCGGATATTGGCCACAGCGATGCCGCAAAAAGTCCCTCGCGGCCTGCGATTCCCAGAAAATCCGCCTGCGCGATGGCACCGGAAATATCATCGCTTCCGCCGAAATAATACTCGGTAATCGCTAATCGGGTGCCCGGATAACAGCGATTGATTTTTTCTTTGAGCCAGGGGATGAGCGCAATCGGTCGACCGGTCACTTCTGTGATCCAGCTGGTCTCCGTGTAGGAAGGATCCCATAACGAACGAGGCGCTTGCATTCGCGCCTTTGCGATTTTCTCCTCGTCCGACTCCGAGGTAATGCGGTTTCCTTCATCATCCTGCGCCTCGGGATACCAATGAATATCTAAGACGTCAATGAGTCTCTTTCCGTAATCCTTTTCGGCCTTGGACAGTCGGGTGAGGTAAAAATCGATAAATTCTCCGTAGTGCCCGCTGTCGGGAGCGTCCTGAAGGTTAATGAATGCGTTGTACCCATAGCCGACAAACCCGAATACCTCGGCCTGAGGGACAGCCGATTTGATTGCGCGGGCAAACTCGATGTTCTTATCCGTCAACTTCGAATAAGTGATCGGCTCCGGTTGAATCGGGCTGTGTGTCGTCGCCCAAAGCGCCGGCTCATTGTCCAGACAGTAAAATATCTCTCGCTCCCCTCTGGCGTCGATCGGGAAAGCTTTTTCGAGAAAGGCGACAAACTCTTCCTGGTAGACGTATCCGTCCGATTGATTTGGAGTTTTGCTTACATTGCCCTCTTTGAACGCGAGATTTCGAAGAAACCGCTCCGACAGATAATCCTCGGTCTCGTAAACGTCCGTGCCATCCTTATCCTTGGCGACATACCCCTGAATCGGTACGGTTACCAACGCCGCCGCGTCCGCTCCGAAAATGGCGGTAACCCGATCGATAATCGCCGCGGCAGGCTCGTCGGATGCCGAAAGATATGCGTCATTGTGATAGTACCAATCGCCCCCTGCGTTGGATGCGTTATTTTCCCAGTTATAGGCTGTCCATCGGTTTCCGCCGATGCGACCGAATGGGTACCCCTTCCCCGAGAAACTCTCCTCATCGAAGAAGTTTCGGCCGTAGATGTAGGGAGAAATCGTGCCGTTAATAATCGTCGTGTCCACCGTAAAACTGACGAATGATGTGATCCCGTAATTTGCCGTCGCAACAAAGGACCCGCTCTCTTCCGTGATGTTCGGCTCCTCCGTTCCATCTCCCGGATGATCGGCCACCCGAATCCGATATTCATATTTCTTGCCACCCAGTAATCCTGTTATCGTAAACTCGTGATCGATCCGGTACTCCGAGCTAAGGATTGTTTCAGCCGGAGTACCGACCCCATAGCTCAGCTCCGCCGTTGCTCTCTCGCTGGTTGAGAAACGAATGACCGCAAAGCTGCCTGCAGTGCCGACCTCCACAGCGACCCTCGACATAATTGGCGACGTGTAATCCTCGCGGCAATTGAGCCTTACATCGTCAATATAAAACGCACTCGGGCTGTCGGACTGATTGAAAAATACAAGTCGAGCCATCGGCTCCGATTCCGGATTCATATCCGAAAGGGGAATCGTCACCTCATACCACGTATCCGGATTCATCTTTCCTTCTATCCATTCGGTTACCGGGCTTTCCGCTCCTTTATCCAGCGAAAGGCAAAGCCCTGCGTCATCCTCTGTCGATTCTCCCGGGTTGAAGGAGAAGGTAACCGATTGGTACCGGTTGGGGAACATATAATAGATTTCTTCCCAGTTCTCGCTCCTTCTAAAAAATTCAAATGCCTCCCAAGCGCCGCATTGAACGGAAATCGCCTTCGATCCTCTATTCACATACCGAGCCTCATCCAACGAGTATTGCGCGTCGCCCCAGGTACCGGGCCGAAACGGCTCGTGAACGGTGTCGTCATACACCGGCTCCGTATAATTGTGCTCTTGTCGGGGAGTCGTTTCGGAAACGGTTTGTATACCCTCCGTACTCGTCTCGGAAACATCTCCCTTAGTCTCCGATGTCGTCTGGGTCGGCTTTGTTTTATCGGTCGAAAAGAAAGAGCACGAAGAAAGAAGGATTGCGATAACCATTCCGCATAGGAATATAAGCGATTTTCTTTTACAAATCATGTTTTATTCTCCCGAAAGATAGTATCGAACGAACAAGTCAATTCCCTGAATATTATTTTACAATCGGCCGGCGAGCAATCATCCATACCGTCGCGTGAATCATCGCAACCGGAAACACAAATATAAGGCTGAAAAAAATTCCAAGCTCATATCCGAGGCTGCTCCGTCTGTCCGGCTTGCCTCGAAATCTGCCCCAAAACGACCCCCAAGGAATCCCCAGCGCATTTCCCATCGTGATGATCCGTATCGCACCGAGAATCCCTTCGGCTTTGACCGTACCATAGTGATTATTCAAATAATCCCAGGCACTCTGGTCCGGTACGGAGCGGCTGTCCGCGTAATGTTGGGCAAAAAGAATCGCTGTCATCTGATCCGTGGGGGCATCCTCAAAACTCCCCTTCATCATTTTCTGGATTTCGCCGTTACTGAGTCCGGCATCCAGTGCCATTTTAGCGTGCGCATATGAGCAAAGGGCGCAACCGTTGACTTCGGTGACCGCCAGCATAATTCGTTCCATGAAGGGTTTATCTATGTCCTGATTACGACGCGCCCTCGACAACAAAGGAGCGGTGCGCATTCCATCAACCAAAATCCGATAAATCTCCATGATCGTAAATAATTCTCGTCCCTTCGTATTCGTCATGAATAACTCACATTCACTCTCCACAGAAGCGACAAATTCTGCCGTATCTGCTAAAATATAATTATTATTATAACATGGCTGAGCCCCAATTGTGCCGGAGTCGCGGGGAGGCGAACAGGATGAAAGCAATTGCGTTGTTTCTCGGTCGAAAAGTATCTTTGTTTCTTCGGATAATCGCCGGACTATCCATCGTATTGGCTGCAATCTTCCTCATGATATCCGCCGAGATGTTCGAGCATGGTGCCGTTTTCACTTTTCTTGGATATATCAGCATAATCATCAATATTGTCGGAATCGTTGGCGGCATTCTGGTCATCATAAAGCCTTCTTCCGAGTTTTCCGTCGCCTTGCTCAAATTATTCTGTCTGATCGGGCTCTTATTTGTCGTCTTTTTCTCTGCCGTATCCAACGAATTCCAATCCGGGCTCACATTAATCATTGTTTTCTGGGTCCTGGCTTTTGCCTATCTCTCCTCCCCTCCCGTCCATCGATTTATACACCCCGAGCGCTTGAGAAACGCCGCGGTCTTTCCACCCGGGACCTACCTCAAGGTTCATGCGGTCGTTCCGCTGTATTTCATCACAGCCGCGATTCTTTTCATTCTGGTGTGGGTCGTCGATTGGGAAGCGCAAGCACGTATCTATTCCGATCCGAATGGCGGAGGAATATCGAGCTACGTAAGTGAGAATTCCCGTCCCGCGATTACCGCAAATATTGACGGCGGGTTTATATATAATGTCAGCTCGGTTTCCGCTTTGGATGACGATGAAATCTCCCCGGAGCCGCTTTCTTTTTCCGGCGCGAATTTCTGCGGAGAAATCAAAGTGAAGCTCACCGGCCCTTCAGCACGAATCACTCTGTACCCTTTTGAGACCGGAGTTCTTCGCCTGAACATACTCAATATGCCGCGGCACGCGTCTTTAATGCGTAACGAAGAAGATGTGATCTCGGGCTTGAATATTTCCGAGCCTCGCTGGTCCGGCGAACGGGAGGTTCAGTCAACAAGTGAACAGATCCTTTCGGGCCGACACCTGACTGTCGCCAAGGGTATCTTCTATGATTTGGATGTGGTCGCCGGCGAATCCTTCACGCTTGATATTGTTCCGGATCAAAAACCTCCGGCAGAAGGGACTTTTCGATTCGTTATCATGTCCGATTTGCATTCAGGTTACAATATTTTCGTTCCGGAGTTCAAAGAGATTCTTCAATCCGATCCGGATTTCGTCATCGTGAACGGCGATTTTACAAATCTGGGCTACCCTTCCGAGTACATGGTAGCTGCCGCATTCACCGAAGTTCTGCCGATACCTGTGTATTCCACCATCGGAAATCACGACGCATGGAACGGAGGCAGTACTTCTTACAATAAATACTACGGCCCGTTCAATTACTCGTTCGTTTATCAGAACACCAAGTTCATCTTTTTGGATTCCTCCTCCGGGATCATCGGCGAAAATCAATTTGAATGGCTCATCGGCGAGCTTGAAAGCAACAACTCCCCGTTCCTGTTCGTAATCTCACATATGCCGCCCATCGATACGGTAACCGGGGTTTTTGACACGTCCAACACCTTGCATCCGGAGTCACTGCACACGATTCACAGCAAAAGTGAGAGCGACTATCTGCTGCGGCTAATGGCTCAATATGATGTCGACGTGTTTCTTTCCGGACACACCCATTATCAGGGGCAGACCGTCCTTGACGGAACCGCCTATGTAACCAGCGGGGTCCTCGGCGGAACGATGAAGCCGGGAAATAACGTATGCTACCTGGAAGTCGAGGTAGGCCAGGAGGATTATTCCATCCGGGTAAAAGATATTCTCAGTGTTGAAGAAGCCGATGCCAAAGAATTCGAAAACCGGCTGCAGGCAATTCGTGTTTTCAGTGTTCCGTTCCTGATTAACAACAGTGTTCGAATTGCGGCGACACTTTTACTGATCATCATCGTTAGTCTTCTGTGGATCCTCATTCGCCGGCGGCTCATTTACCGCCTGGATAATCCTTTGAATCACAAGGTCGACACATTCGTTGACCGAAAGGACAGCAGTGTTGAGGATGATGTCCGGTGACTCAGGCACTTCATAAGGCGACGACACGCCCGTAAGCACGGGAACATTTCCGCGATATAAGCCCTTGGGGTCTCTTTTTGCGCAAGTCTGAAGGTCTGCTTCTACGTATACCTCGATAAAATGCTGCCCGCCGACAATCTCGCGTGCCGTCGCTCGCATTTTATTCGTCGGCGACACAAACGCGCACAAAACAATGATTCCGGCGTCCCGGAACATGGAAGCGATATGGGCAACCCGCCGGATATTTTCGGCTCGATCTTTAATGGAAAATCCAAGATCTGCGTTGATTCCGAAGCGTACATTATCTCCGTCTAATCGATAAACCGCCCTATTATTACGATTCAAACGCATTTCGATTTCCTCGGAAATCGTTGTCTTCCCTGCGCCAGAAAGGCCGGTAAACCAGACGACCACGCCTTTTTGACCGAGAATTGTGCAACGCTCACCATAGGTCACTTTTCCTTGTGACGGAAAAATCGTCGGGCAATCCTTGTGATCCATACCGACTACCTCACTGTCTGCTACCGGGAATCGTCCCGGTCCAAGCCGCGCGTTCTCCGAATTGATTTCTCCCATGTTCCAAACACCAATCGATCCATGACCGTTCCGATGATTACGATGACAACCATAATTGCCATCACCTGATTGATATCAGCCAAATCTCTGCCCATCATCAGAATCTGTCCCAGTCCGACGGAGGAAAACATCATCTCACCGGCCATCAACGATCTCCAAGAGAACGACCACCCCTGTTTCATACCAACGATAAGCGATGGCATTGCGGCTGGAAAAATCACATGGAACCAAAGATTTTTGCCGGAAGTACCCATTGTTTTCGCCGCGCGAATGAAAAGCGGATCCACTGTGTTGATTCCGTTTTCGATTGCAAGAGAAATACTGAACATCGAACCGATAATGATTACAAAGACGATCGCCGAGTCGGTCAAACCGTACCAAAGAATCGCAAACGGTACCCAACATATACTTGGAAGTGTCTGAAGCCCGAGAACCAAAGGCTTCAGGTTTTCGCGAAGAAAAATAACACGCGCCATCAGAAGGCCGAGGAGCGTGCCCAACAAGGTCGAAACGGAAAAGCCGATTAGAATCCTTAGAAGACTTCTTAATAATGCAATCCCCAAGCGTGAGCCGGCCGATACATCAATCAGAGCCAGTACTACGCCCAGAGGGGATGGAAGCGCATACGGCTTCCATTTGCCCAGAACATCGACGCCCAGATAGTACAGGCCCTGCCAGACTATGATTAAAGCGCTCAGAAATAGAGTCATGCTAATAATTCTACGACGCGTCGTGCTCGTTTCTGGCAACCTCTTCCACCTCAATTCGTAATTGCTTCAGCAAAGTTTTTCTTTTTTGAATAAACTCATCGGATTCGATGCTCCTCGGACGGGAGATATCCACGTTAATTACATTGCGAACCGTTGCAGGTTCAGCCGACAGCATTACAATCCGATCCGCGAAAAACAACGCCTCCTCCGCGCTGTGGGTCACCAGTAAAATCGTCTTATGTGTTTGAGCCCAAATGCTTATGAGCTCCTCTCGAAGCAGATTGATGGTCTGCTTATCAAGAGATGCAAACGGCTCGTCCATGAGAAGAATTTTCGAGTCGAGAGCAAGAGCGCGTGC